>DASYHQ010000046.1 GCA_035998445.1 Tepidisphaeraceae bacterium
GCCGCGCAGGTTGATCACGCCGCGGACATAGCCGGGCGTGCGCGGCACGGCCGTGATGTCCATGTAGCCGATGATCTCGCGGACCTTCAGGATCTGCAGGCCATAGCCTTCCTTGCCCAAGCCGAACGTGAGGTACTTCCCCGCATGGGCGGTAGAGGTTGAAAGAGACGCGTTCGGTTCCGTATGCGACATGATGACCTCAAGTGGTGGTAATCCCCTACCGGGTTACGCCACCCTACTATTCGTCACACGCCTCACGGAACTTGATGCGGTTCGCATTTATTCCGCAGATCGCGTTATGGGACGGCGCCAGCGATAGCCGCGCGGGTGAACAGCATCTCGCGGTCGCCATAAAAATTGTTCAGCACGTCGTCCATCACTCGAGACGTTCGCGCCGCCGACGCGGCGGTGCTGGGGGAGGTGGGGTTGCCGGTGGTGAGTTCGGTCACGATTGCTTCGACCAATCCGCTGTGCACGTGTGCTGGCGCGGCGAAGGGGAACTCGTCGGTCGTGCCGCCGTGCGTGAGCCGGACGGGCTCGTGGCCGAAGGTGGAGAGCGAGAGCGTGGCGGTGGTGCCGTGGATCTGAATGAGGTCCTCGTTCGCATCCGCAGCGAAGTTCCAGGATGCGGTGCCGACGGCGCCACCGGCCTCGAACGACATAGCGACGGTGTCCTCGACGCCCGCCGATGCCGGGCCGGTGCGGTTGAGCGCGACGCCGGCGACGTTCGCGAGCGGGCCGAGGAGGAAGTCGAGGATGTCGAGCGTGTGCGAGCCGACATCTAAGAATAGCCCGCCGCCCGAATCGGGCAGGTTCAGTCGCCAGCCGGCGTTTGCGCCGCGGTGGCCGGGGCGCAGCATGCGATAGGTGATGCCGGTGACTGTGCCGAGCGTGCCGGTGTCGATCAGTTCCTTCGCCTTGATGAACCGCTGCATGCCGCGGCGGTAGTAGGCGACGAACAGGGGCAGCTTCCGAGCGGCGAACGCGTCGACCATCTGCTGGCATTCGCCGTGCGTGCGGGCCATGGGCTTCTCGACGTAACACGCCTTACCGGCAGCGGCGACCTTCAGCGCCAGGTCGCGATGGGAGCCGGGCGGCGTGGCGATGTAGATCGCGTTGACGTCGGGATCGCCGATGAGCGCATCGGCATCGTCGTACGAGCGCGGCACGCCGTGGCGCTTCGCGAAGTCGGCGGCCTTGGCGCCGTCGCGCCGCATGACCGCCACCAGTCGCGAGCGCGGCGTCTGGTAGAGCGCCGGTCCGGACTTCACCTCGCACACGTCGCCGCAACCCAGGATACCCCAGCGCACTTCGTCCATCGTCGTCATGCGGCCCATCCCATCCGCAAGGGTGGCGATTGTCCAGCCAACAGGTTTCGCAACAGTTTCGTTCCGGCCGTTGTAATGCGGCGGGGCATTCATAATACTGTTGCCACGACCTCTTGAACGGCCGGAGCTTCACTTCATGAACCAACCTCAGACGACCCCTTGGCCAATCCTGCGTAGTTACGACCGCGATTCACTGGCGCGCATCGCGATGCCGATCGGTGGCATCGGCACAGGCACGATCTCGCTCGGTGGGCGCGGCGATTTGCGCGACTGGGAAAACGTGAACCGGCCCGCCAAGGGCTTTCGACCGAGACAGGCGCTACTGGCGGTCCACGCACGCACTGCAGACGGTCACGCGACCACGCGCGCACTCGAAGGTCCGCTGGACGCCAGCGAGTACGAAGGCGCCGACGGCAGCCACGCCGCCAACCATGGTTTGCCGCGGTTTCGCAATTGCGCGTTTCACGCGGCGTACCCGTTCGGGCAGGTCGAACTCAGCGACCCCGCGGTTCCGGTGACGGCGACGGTCGAGGCGTTCAATCCGCTGGTGCCGGGCGATGCCAATGCCAGCGGTCTGCCGATCGCCGTGCTGCGCGTGCGGCTGCGGAACACGACCGATCAACCCCTTCACGTCGGCGTAATGGCCGCGATGACGAACCACATCGGCGCTGACGGCACCGAGGGCGCACCGGCCAAGAACGTCAACACGTTCCGCAGCGATGCGGGCCTTAGCGGCCTGTTCATGCAGGCCGGTGATGTGCCGGCCACGTCGCACAACTGGGGTTCGCTCGCGCTAACCACGCCCGCCCAATCCGGCCACCACGTCAGCTGCCGACCGGTCGTGCCGATCCACAGTTGGGGCACCGACCTGCTC
Organism: Tepidisphaeraceae bacterium; assembly: GCA_035998445.1. NCBI lineage: Bacteria > Pseudomonadati > Planctomycetota > Phycisphaerae > Tepidisphaerales > Tepidisphaeraceae > Tepidisphaeraceae bacterium. Next base: position 2,203 of record DASYHQ010000046.1, read on the forward strand.
GACCTGTGGGACGATTTTTCTGCCGACGGCCAACTGGATGATGTGCCGCCCGGCAGCACGCCGGTGCCGAATGATCCATTGGGCGCGTTGGCGGTCTCATTGACGCTGGCGCCGGGGCAATCGTCGGCCATCACGTTCGTGCTGGCCTGGCACTTCCCGAATCGCCCGTCGTGGTCGCCGAATGGCCAAGGCGCGTGGCTGAACAACGGCCGCTGCGCCAGCGGTGATCCGATCATCGGCAACTACTACACGACGCAGTTCACTGACGCCTGGGACGCCGCGGCCAAGGCAACAACCCGGCTGGACGCGCTGGAGCGCGACACGCTCACCTTCGTCCGCGCGTTCTGCGACAGCGCCCTGCCGCCGGCGGTGAAGGAGGCGGCGCTGTTCAACCTGTCGACGCTGCGCACGCAGACCTGCTTCCGCACGCCCGACGGGCGGCTGTACGGCTGGGAAGGCGTGTTCGAACGGCACGGGTCGTGCCTGGGGTCGTGCACGCACGTCTGGAACTACGAGCAGGCCGTGCCGTTCCTGTTCGGCGATCTGGCGCGCACGATGCGCGAGGTCGAGTTCGCCCACGCCACGCGCGACGACGGGCTGATGTCCTTCCGCGTCCACCTGCCATTGGAATTCGCCACCAAGCACGGCATGGCGGCCGCCGACGGGCAGATGGGCTGCGTGATGAAGCTGTACCGCGAGTGGAAGCTGTCGGGCGACGATGCGTGGCTTTCGTCGCTCTGGCCCAAGGCCAAGGCCGCACTGTCGTTCTGCTGGATCAAAGGCGGCTGGGACGCCGACCGCGACGGTGTGATGGAGGGCTGCCAGCACAACACGATGGACGTCGAGTACTACGGCCCCAACCCGCAGATGCAGGGGTGGTACCTCGGTGCGTTGCGCGCGGCCGAGGAAATGGCGAACCATCTGTGTGACGACGCCTTCGCGCGCGAGTGTCGTGGCTTGTTCGAGCGCGGACGGGCGTGGATGGACGAGCACCTGTTTAATGGCCAATACTACGAACACCAAGTTCGTCCCCCCGCCGGTCCCGATTCTATCGCCGACGGCCTGCGGCACCCACGGTTCGGGGCGCGCGATCTGAGTGATCCGGACTTCCAGCTCGGCGCCGGCTGCCTGGTCGACCAACTCGTCGGGCAGTACATGGCCAAGATCTGCGGGCTGGGCGACCTGCACGATCCGCGGCACGTGCGCACGACGCTCGGCAGCATTTTCAAGCACAACCGCCACGAGGAGTTCTTCGACCACTTCAACCCGATGCGTAGCTACGTGCTGGGCGACGAGACGGCATTGGTGATGGCCAGCTACCCGCTCGGCCGGCGGCCGCGGCACCCGTTCCCGTACTTCAACGAGGTGATGACCGGCTTCGAATATACCGCCGCGGTCGGCATGATGCAGGAAGGGCTGCGCGGTGAAGGGCTGCGCGTGATCGAGGCCATCCGCGCCCGCTACGACGGCCGGCGGCGCAACCCGTTCGACGAGGCCGAGTGCGGCCGCCACTACGCCCGGGCCATGGCCAGCTGGGCCGCCGTGGTGGCGCTCACGGGCTTTTCTTACGACGCGCGCACGGCGTCTATTCGCTTTGCGCAAACCGAGCAGCCCGCGACGTTCTTCTGGTCCAATGGCTATGCCTGGGGCACGTTCACGCAGCGTCCCGCGGAGAATGAGATCGAGGCGACGCTCGCGGTGCTGGGCGGTTCGGTGCGCGTGGCGGAACTGATGATCGATGGCCGAGAGCCGGTCCGCCCGTCGACGGCGGTTGTCGTAACGCCGGGTGATCCGTTGACCGTTCGCGTTGGCGCCGCGGCCGGGGTTTAGGACGTCTTCTGTAGGACGGGCATTCCTGCCTGTCTCTCCCCCCGCTCTCCCCCCGTATTCCTTACTGGGGGACGGACATTCTTGTACGCCTCTCGTGCGCTTCGACAGCAGAAAAGCGAACGCGAAGGTCACGAAGGGCGCTCGCGAAGGAGCGCGAAGAAGTCATCGAACGTTTACCGCGGCGGTCTGGGTAAGTGAAACGGCGAATCCGTGCACCATTTTGCACCATTGTGCACCATCGGGTGATGGCGAGGGAGCGGACGAGGCGTTTCGCTTCATCTATTCGGATGTCAAAGAGCACGCTATCCATCTCTACGTTCGCGCTACGCGATTCAGGGGGTGTGGGCGCAACACCCTTTGAATTTCTTCGCGTCCGCCTTCGCGTCCTTCGCGCCTTGGCGCCTCTGCCTCTTCGCCATCGCGGCTCCGCTGCGTGGCAGACAAGAAGAATGTCTGCCCCACCCAAGTGGAAAGACAGAAGAGAGACAGACAAGAACGGACCTATGCACTTGACGAAAGGGCCGCGCAGTTCGTCAAGTGCATAGGTCCGGACAAGAATGTCCGTCCCACCAGAAGAAGGAAGAGACACAGGCAAGAATGCCTGTGCCACAGAAGAGAGAAGAAGGAATACGGGGGGAGAGACAGGCAGGAATGCCTGTCCTACAGAAGCGGGAGAAGGCTCCGCCGCCCCGCATGCGGGGAAGGCGGTCTTACAGCATCGGTTGGCCCGCGTAGGTCGTGCGGCCGGAGTTGCCGGCGGTGTGGTAGATGACGCCGTCGATTGCCACCGCAACACCGGAGAACGAGTCGACCGGGAGCGCGGTCAGTTCGGTCCACGTGTCGGTGTTGAAGTCGTAGGCCAGCACCTCGTTGCGCGCGTCCAGATGGTCGGACTCGCCGCCCACCACGACCGCGCGCGAGCCCAGCGTGAAGACGGTCGACCCGATGTGCGACAGCGGCACCGGGATCGGCGCCTTGGCGGTCCAGGTGTTGGTCTCGGGGTCGTACATGTGGAAGCTGTCGCGCGTCTCCAGGTCCTCGTCGAAGCTGTGCTGCCCGCCGATCGCCCAGACCTTGCCGGCGTAATCGAAGTAGCCCAGGTGGTTGCGGGCGTCAGGCATGTCGGCGAGCGGTTCCCACTCGGTGCCGCCGTCGACCTTCAGGCGCCAGGTTTCGGCGCGGTCGGTGCGTTGGGGCGTGTCGTCACCGCCACCGAAGAAGTAGAGGTAGCCATCGACGTGCACCAACCCGCCACCGGCGCGGGGCTCGGGCAGTGGAACGGTGGCGGTGTACGTGTTGGTGTCGACGTTGTACCGCCACACGTTCACCGACGAGTAGATCTGGTTATAGTTGATGCCGTTGCCGATGTAGGCCCCGGCGAAGTAGATGTCGCGCCCCACCGCCGCCACGCCGGTGTGGGTGATGCGTTCGGGCATGGTGGCCAACTGCGTCCACGAGTTGGTCGCGGGGTCGTACACGTCGGCGCGGTTGCTCGGCCCGGTGACCCCGCTGAACCCGCCGAACACGTACAGCTTGCCGTCGATCACGGCGCGCGTCGCCTCGATGCGGCTGATGGGGCTGGGCGAGTTTAAATTCGACCAGTTGATCTGCGTGAACTCCGACAGCGGGTCGCTCGCGGGGCCGACGTAGTTCACCTCGATGGCGCTCACGACGGCGTTGCCCTGATCGGCGGTGAACTGCAAATTGAGCGTGCCGTCGATCACTTCCAGCGTGGCCTCGCGCACGATGGCGACGCGCGTGCCGGCGACGGCGTGCAGGTCGAGGTCGGTCACGATCTCGCTGCCCTCGGCCAGCACGTCGAACACGCGCTGGCCGTTCTGCTGCAGGATCGGTTCGGCAAAGTGCAGCCGAACCTGGTACTCGCCGGACTCCATCGGCAGCGCATACGTGAACGACGTCCCGGCGCGGTGGTTGGAATAGAGCAACCCGTCGGCGGCGCCGCTGACGTCGAAGATGGCCGGCGACGCGCTGCCACCCGTGGCGCCAGCGTCGGCGGCCCAGGTCTGCGCGTTCGCGTCGGTCAGGTCCGCGCCACCCGCATTGATCGTCAACGCCCCGGGCGTAACGGCGAACAACCGCCGGGCCTCGACGGCCTCGACCAGGGGCAGCACTCGGTTTGATTTTTTGCTCGATGAAATTCGACGATCACGACGCGTCATTGCAACTCCTTGACGCCGAACAAATACAGGTCGTGAAGCACCCACGGTCCCCGATCGTACGACCGCCGCATCTTAGCGGTGGATGTGCGGGTCGTCAGGTCTATTTCTCGTCTTCAGGCCGCGGAAAAAGAGCGGCCCACGAATGAGCACGAAAAAGCACGAATAAGAGACGCATTGCGGGCCTCTCCATTCGTGCTGATTCGTGCCCATTCGTGGGCGGTCTGCTATCGCGGGGGTTATTCCTGCACGCCTTCGATGTTCACCCAGATCGTCACGTCCTCACCGATGCCACCGGGCATGGCGGCCACGCCGTAGTCGCTGCGCTTGATCGTGAACGACGTCTCGTAGCCGGCGCGGTACTTGCCCCAGGGGTCCTTGCCTTCACCGACCTTCTTCAGTTCCACGGTGATGGGCTTGGTGACGCCCTTCAGCGTGAAGTCGCCGACGACCTCGAAGGTGTTGTCGTCGATCTTCTTGGCCGAGGTGCTCTTGAACGACATCGTGGGGAACTGCTTGGCATCGAACCAGTCGGGCCCGCGCAGGTGGTCGTCGCGCTGCGCGTTGGCGGTGTCGATGGCGGCGGTCTTGGCCTCGATGTTGAACGACGGCAGGCCGTCGTCGCCAATCGTGAACGAACCGGTGGGGTCGTTCACGCGGCCCCAGTTGTTGCTGACGCCCAGGTGCTGCACTTTAAAGACGAGGTTCGAGTGGACCGGGTCGACCGTAAACGTCTTGGCCGCCAGCGCTGCCGACGACGCCAGACCGAGCGCGAGCACGGATGCGAAGATACGATTGGAAAGCAGGGACATAGGGTTCTCCTTTTTGATTGTTAAGGGGAAGCGGACGTTTCAGTTCATGTATAGCGTGCCACCCCTATAATGGGATGAGGCCGCTAAGGTTGCAGTTAATTAAGTTGCGTTGTCCGTTCGTCCATCGCACGTGGCCGGATCGGCGGTTGCGCCGGGCTCGCCGGAACAGGTCGCTGCGCCATTGCACGTGGCTTCGCCCGGCGAGGCATGCTGGCGGGCGTCGGCCAGCAGGTGCGTCAGTCGATCCAGTTTCGTCGTACCGAGATGGCCGAGCAGCTGATGCAGGCGGTCCTGAACCGGGCCATCGTACTGATCAATCAATTCACGCCCCTCAGGCGTTATCCGGCTATACACCCGCCGACGGTCGTTCTCGCAGCGGGCGCGGCTAACGAGCTTACGCGCTTCCAACCGATCGAGCAGGCGGGTGAGATCGGGGTCGCGCGTGATCATCCGGCTGCCCACGTCGCGGCTGGTCAACCCATATTCGCCCGCCCCGCGGAGAATGTGCAGCACGTTGAACTGCGTCGGCGACAACCCGGCCGGCTTCAACACGATTGCCAACTCCGCCTGCAGCGCGTCGGCGGTCCGCAGGAGGTTCAGGAAGACCGCTTCCTCGACGGTGCTGATCCGCGAAGAAGTTGTCTTTGAGACCCTGTCAGCCATACCAAGCCAAATATACTCGTTTAAACAATTGTCGTCAAGAGGATAAAATAAAGTGAGCATAGAAGATGGATCATTGAGGATGGCCAGAACGCCAGGCACGGTCTTACGGATCACATTTATTGACCAAAGCGCAGTTGTCATCCCGACCCTGGGCACTGTCTGACGGATCAAAGGGAGCGCCCATCTGCGTGGGTGTCATCCCGAAGGGAGCTAAGGCGACCTGAGGGATCTCGAACGACGAGCGGTGCACGCCCGTGGGATCTCCCCAAGCCCGCACCGCCAGTCAATCGAGATCCCTCAGGTCGCTACTGCTCCCTTCGGGATGACATGCTTTAGCCTGCACGTGAATCGTCGGCACATCCTTGGGGCCGTTCAATCCCTCCAAAACCTTAGTGTCCGCAAAACATCCGTTAGGACATTGTCAGGCATTTTTCTTGCATCTTACGCTACAGGTCGCTATCCATAGGAACTGGAACATGGAATCGCTTGGAACAAAACTTCGCCGTCAGCGCCGTCGGCTGGGGCTAACGCTGGATGAGCTGGCGGGTCGGACGCAGATCAGCAAGCCGTACCTGTCGCTGATTGAGACCGGCCGGGTGCCGAACCCGCCCAGCGATGAGAAGCTGCGCCGGCTCGAGCAGACGCTGGGTTTCCCACCTGGCGAGTTGCTGACGCAGGCGCATTTGCAGCGCACGCCGCGCGACGTGCGGGCGATGCTGGCCAAGCTGATGCGCGAGGGGAAGGAACAGACCGCCGCCATCGCGCTCGCCGCCGCGGGGGGCAAGGCGACCACCGCGGGTGGCGGTGGCACCGCGACGATTACGGCGCCGGGTTCGGCCGGCGCACCCGCGTTGTCGGGGATCGATCTGGACGATGCCTACCTCTCCGGCGTGCTGCACGAATTGGTCGACCGGTCCAGCGGCAACGTCGAGGCGATCGCGACCAACGCCGTGCCGGTCATCAACAAGGTGTCGGCCGGTTACCCGAAGGACTTCACCGACCTCGCCTACCCGCGCGGCGTGGCGGACGACTACGTCAGCTGCCCCGACGTGCGCGACCCCGATGCCTTCGCCGCCCGCGTGCATGGCGACAGCATGACCCCCCGCTACACGGAAGGTGACATCGTCATCTTCTCCCCCGCCGGCAACCCGCGCGACGGTGACGACTGCTTCGTTCGCTTCGAGGACGGCACCTGCACCTTCAAGCGCGTCTTCTTCGAAGGCGACGAGGACGGCCGCCCCGTGTTGCGCTTACAACCCCGCAACGAAAAGTACCGCCCGCAAGTTATCCCCAGCGAAAAGGTTACCGGGCTGTACCGGGCGATGTATCGGTACGAGAAGATCGACTGAAGCGGGAAGGCAAGACGAACGATGTCGCTTCCCGGTACTGGTGCAGTTTGCCCGTAGGGGCAGGCCTCCGTGCCTGCCCTCTTCGCTCTAGAGCAGGGCGCACCTTCCGTAGCGTTCGGGTGCCACGGTTTGGTACTCCAAGCCGTGTCTCGGGCGTGCGGCAGGCACGGCTTGGAGTACCAAACCGTGGCACCCAGAGGGCACTCGCTACGCGAAAGTGTCCCCTGCTCTAGCCGAAGAAAGAGGGCAGGCACGGAGGCCTGCCCCTACGAAGCAATCCAAACTGCACCAGTACCCGCTTCCCCCGTACCACGGGCGGCCGCCCGTGAAAGTCGTGGCCCGATAACCGGGGTGGGGTTTGGACGGGCGCGATTGGACGGGGGGCGATCGGGTCTCGGAGGTCACCATACAACCCGCATAGCTCATGCAGGCTTCGGCGAAATGCGGCATCTGCCGCATGCGCGGCCACCTGACCGCCGCCTCAGCGGGGGATCGTGGGGTACAGTTGCTCACCGAGAGGATGGTGGGAGAGATGCGTATTCAGGTGCTGCGCGGTTCGGCGGCAGTGGACAAGCTGCGCGACGCGCGTTTTGTCGAGTCGTGGCGGGTGCTGGGCGCTGGGTGCCCGTGGGGCACGGCGTTTCAATCGCCGGCGTTTGCGCAGACCTGGTACGACACCTATTCGGAAGACTTCGAGCCCGTGCTGGTGATGGGGCAGGATGAGCAGGCGGCGCTGTGCGGACTGATGGTGCTCGCGCTGGGGCGCGATGGCGAACTGCTCGTGGCGGGGCGGCACCAGGCGGAATATCACGGGTGGCTCTCGACTGAGGCGGTCGCCGAGACGTTTCCACCGCGGGCGATCGCTGCGCTCAACGAAGCGTTGCCCGGCGTGTCGCTGCGATTTCACTTCCTGGCGGCGGGGACGCCGCTGAACTGGGTGCGCCAGGGCCGGGCGGCCGAGCTGTGCTTTGCCGCGCCGTCGCGCCGGCCCCTGCTGGATTTGAGTGACGGTGGGGCCGGGGCGAAGGCGTCGCTCTCCAAAGGCAGCAACAAGAGCAAACTGAAGCGCCTGCAGAAGATGGGGGCGGTCGAGTTCCGGCGCGTCACCGACCCAGTGGAGTTCGAGGCGCTGTTTCCGCAGATCGTGCTCCTCTGGGATCTGCGCCACGCCGCGGCGCATGGGTCGGTGGGATTCCATACGACCGCGCGGCAGACCGAGTTTCACGCAGCGCTGTTCCGCCAGTCCGGCCTGCTGCATGTGACGACGATGCATGTCGGTGGGCGGCTCGCAGCGGCGCATATCGGCGCGATCACCGATGGCCCGCGCGGGCGCGAGCTGCAACTTGGGTTCATCGTTCACAACCCGATGTGGTCGCGTCATTCGCCTGGCAAGCTGCACCTGCTGATGCTGGCCCGCATGCTTGCCGACGACGGGTACGCGCGCTTCGACCTCACCCCCAGCGGCGACGGGTACAAGGAGCGCTTCGCCAACGGTGGGGATGAAGTCCACACGCTGCTGGTCCTGCCCGATGTCTCGGCCAAAAAGCGGATGGAACGCCGGGAGCGCGTCCGCCAGGCGTACAAGGGCCTGGCGAAGACCGTTCTCAATCGGCTGTCGATCAACCCGCTGAAGGCGAAGCTGTACGTGAAGGCAAAGCTCAACGGAGATTACCTGAAGCGCGGGCTGTGGCGCGACGCGGGCCGGTGGGTGAAATCGCGCGAGGAGACCCGGGCCTACACGCGGCCGCTGGATGGCGATGCGCTCCCGCCGCCGGTTGGGCAGGAGATCGAGGTTCGGCGCAATGCGCTGGAGGACCTGCTGCTGCACGCCAGCCGGGGGTCGCTGGCGTCGCGGCAGGTGTTCCTGGCTGCGGCGCTGCAGCATCTGGATCGGGGACGGCAAATGTACACGGTGGTGCGCGATGGAAAACTCGCCCAGCTCGTGTGGGTCATTCCGCCGGGCGAGGCCGATCCGGACGATGCGCCGGCGAACGTGGCGGTGCCCGAAGGTGCGGTCGTGATCGCAGAGGGATGCTGCCAGCGGCCGGCCGACGCGGCGATGACGCGGGCAGTGCTGAATGCCATCCTGGCCGATGCGCGAACGTGCCCGGGCGCACGACTGGCGATGGCGATCAGCAGCGGGCGGGAAGGGCTTTCGTTCAGCGCCGTGGAAGCCATGGGTTTTGAGTGCCAGCAGACGACGATCGGCTCGACGGTGCTCGGGATGCGAATGAAGCCGGCGATTCAGTCCGTGAATGCGCCGCCGTCGCCGGGCGCGGTCCCTGGTCCTCAACCGGCCAAGCGTACCGAGGCGCCTGCAACCGTGGCAGCAGACTGATCGGCGCTCACCACTCCAGGGCCGTCCCGTCACTCCCATCTCATCAGCACCAGCGCAGTGCGACACCGCGCCGCGCGGCGACCGCGGCGGATCTCGATGCCGTCCAGGACGGGCAGTTCACCCGGCTGTCGGTCGAGCGCTACAAGGGCAAGAGGCTGCATCGGCGTACCGACGCCATGGGCGGGCCGCCCATGCTACGGGCATGCGAACGCGACAGTCCTGTCACCCTCAACCTGACGATACCCGCGCCGCCGCCGCCGCCCACTGCACGGGCCTCCCTCTTCCTTCGCGTCCCCTTCGCGACTTCGCGACTTCGCGTCTCTTTTCTCCCCCACCGCCCCCTAAAACGCCACGAGAAGGTTCCCCGAACCCCACCTTTACTCAGACCGTACTTTCCCCATACACTTGCTCTCGCAAATTTTGCGGTTGGGCTCGAACGTACAAGGCGGGGCAGGCCGCCTAAACTACCTGACCGCGATCAACCGGATCGAGCCGACCGACCTCCACGTAGACGAGAACCCATTCATGAGCCGTGACGCCACTGGCCGCAGCGCTTCCAACGGTACCCCCACCCCCACCAACGGTGACGGCGGCGTCCGCACGCCCGTATATGCCAGCCGAGCGATCAAGATTCGCGGGGCGCGGGAACACAACCTCAAGGGCGTCTCGGTCGACATCCCGCGCGACCAGCTCGTGGTCATCACCGGCCTCAGCGGCAGCGGCAAGAGCACGCTCGCGTTCGATACCGTGTTCGCCGAGGGCCAGCGCAAGTACATGGAGAGCCTCTCCACCTACGCGCGCCAGTTTCTCGATCAATTGCAAAAGCCGGAAGTCGACGAGATCGAGGGCCTGCCCCCCACCATTTCCATCGAACAGCGCGGCAGCAGCTCCAACCCGCGGTCGACCGTCGCCACGACCACGGAGATTTACGACTACCTGCGCGTCCTCTTCGCCCGCGCCGGCACGCCCCACTGCTGGGAATGTGGTCGGGAGATCTCGTCGCAGACGCCGTCGCAGATCGTGGATGCGGTGATGAAACACCCTGCCGGCACCAAGGTGATGGTGATGTCCCCCCTCGTGCGCAGCCAGAAGGGTGAACACAAGGACATCTTCGCGGCCATCCACAAGCAGGGCTTCGTGCGCGCCCGCGTGGATGGCGAGATGCACGAGCTGCAATCGCCCGACAAGGCGCCAGCCCTGAAGAAGACCTTCAAGCACGACATCGAGGCCGTCGTCGACCGCATCGTGCTGAAGCCCGAGATCCGCTCGCGATTGGCCGATTCGATCGAGACGGCGTTGAAGCTGGCACAGGGCCTCGTCATCGTCGCCACCGGCAACCCCGACGGCACGTGGACCGACCAGATCTACAGCGAAAAGTTCGCCTGCCCCATCCACCCCAACGTCTCGCTGCCCGAACTGGAACCGCGGCTGTTCAGCTTCAACAGCCCGCACGGCGCCTGCCCGGAATGCCACGGCCTGGGCACCGTGTTCGAGTTTGACGCCGAACTGGTTGTGCCCGACGAAACCATCTCGATGGAGAAGGGCGCGATCGAAGCCTGGCGTAAGAACGGCAAGCGGATGAACATCTACTACAGCCGTGTGCTGCGCACGTTCTGCCGCGACTTTGGCGTCAGCTACACCGACCCGTACAGCCTGATCCCCAAGAAGGTCCGCGATATCCTGATGTTCGGCACCGAGGCCAAGGGGGACAACGGCACCGGCACCGAGTTTGAAGGCGTCGTCCCGCAGCTTCAGCGGCGTTTCGAGACCACCGAGAGCGAATGGGTGAAGCATCGCCTGCACGGTTACATGAGCGAGCAGCCCTGCGACACCTGCTGCGGCACGCGCCTGAAGAAGGAAGCGATGGCCGTGCGCCTGCACACGCTGGACGGCCACGTCGACGCCGCCCTCAGCTGCGCCGCCGACCCCGCGCCCGTGCAGAAGTACGACGAGAACGATCAGCCGATCGGCACGAAGAAGAAAAAGAAGGCCAAGGCCAAGGAGGCCGAAGTCGAGGTGACGGAAGACAAATCCTCCGCCACCGTCCTGCCCGCGTTGCCCGGTTACAGCATCGACGACGTGACCAAGATGACCGTCGCCCGCGCCAAGGACTTCTTCGCCAAGCTGCGCCTCAGCGAGGAAGGCACCGCGATCGCCGAGCCGATCATGCGCGAGATCGGCGCCCGCCTCGGCTTTATGTTCGACGTCGGCTTGGGCTACCTCACGCTCGACCGCCGCACGGGGTCGCTCAGTGGCGGCGAGGCGCAGCGCATCCGCCTGGCGACGCAGGTCGGTAGCGGCCTCGTGGGCGTCTGCTACGTGCTGGACGAGCCGACGATCGGCTTGCACCAGCGCGATAACACGCGCCTGATCCGCACGCTGCTGCGCCTGCGCGACATCGGCAACACCGTGCTGATGGTCGAGCATGACGAGGACTGCATTCGCGCCGCCGACCATCTGATCGACATCGGCCCCGCCGCCGGTTCGCATGGCGGGCAGCTCATCGCCAACGGGCCCATGCCCGACGTGCTGTCGCAGACGCAGAGCATCACGATCAAATACCTCACGGGTGAACTTTCGATCCGCACGCCCGACATCCGTCGGCCAATCGATCCGGACAAGAACTGCATCGAACTGAAGGGCTGCCGCGAGAACAACCTGCAGAACGTCGACGTGCGCATCCCGCTCGGCGGGTTCGTCTGCGTCACCGGTGTCAGCGGCAGCGGCAAGAGCACCCTCATCAACCAGACGCTCCTGCCCGCGCTAAAGCGCAAGCTGTACGCCAGTAAGACCAAGGCCGGTGAGCATAAGTCGCTGGCCGGTGTGAACCGCATCGACAAGGTGATCGAGATCGACCAGTCCCCCATCGGCCGCACGCCGCGCAGCAACCCCGCCACTTACACCGGCGTCTTCGACGAGGTGCGCAAGGTCTTCACCAAGACCCGCGAGGCCAAGCTGCGTGGTTACGCCGCCGGCCGCTTCAGCTTCAACGTGAAGGGCGGCCGCTGCGAGGCCTGCCAGGGCCAGGGCATCAAGTGCATCGAAATGCACTTCCTGCCCAACGTCAACGTCCCCTGCGAAGTCTGCCACGGCACGCGCTTCAACGCCGAGACGCTGCAGATCCACTACCGCGGCAAGAGCATCGCCGACGTGCTGGCGATGACGGTCGAGGAATCGCTCGGCTTCTTCGAGAACATCCCCCTCATCTACCGCATGCTAAAAGCCCTCAGCGACGTCGGCCTCGGTTACGTGCGCTTAGGCCAACCCTCCACCCAACTCTCCGGCGGCGAGGCCCAACGCGTCAAACTCGCCAGCGAACTCGGCAAGAACCCCACCGGCCACACGCTCTACGTCTTAGACGAACCCACCACCGGCCTGCACTTCGCCGACATCCAGAACCTGCTGAACGTCCTCAACCGCCTGGCCGACATGGGCAACACGGTATTGGTCATCGAGCACAACCTCGACGTCATCAAGTGCGCCGACTGGCTCATCGACATGGGCCCCGAAGGCGGCGAAGGCGGCGGCCGCGTCATGGCCACCGGCACCCCGGAAGCGGTCGCCGAGGTGAAGGGCAGCTACACGGGCGAATACCTGAAGCCGAAGCTGGAAGAATCCAAGGAACTGGCCAAGCGACAGGGGAAGGTCCGCAAACAAGAGGCGGTGGCGGTGTAGACCCGGTTGCGCGCCGCGGTCCTGCTCCACCTGTCATCCCGACGGGAGGCTTGCCGACCTGAGGGATCTCCCAAGGCCGGGAACCTCTCGCCGTTCGAGATTTCTCAGGTCGCCTTAGGCTCCCATCGGGATGACAACTGTACACCGCACGCCGCGTTTCCAGAGGACGGGCTTTATGACCTTGGGTGAAAAACGCGGCGTTGACGTCAAATCGCTGCTAGAGTCGTTCTGCAAGGTTAAAAGTCCCAAGCCGTGGTTACAGCTTCAGCTTTTTGACGACATCAACCAGCAGAGCGGCTGCGCTGTCTTGTATCTCCTTTCGAGCCGTCCGCACGACGCGATGCCCTTTGCTTCACGCGTGGTCGAGGCCGGCATCGAGTATTTCCACGGCGATTGGAATCAGGCATGGGAAAAGGGCGTCTACAAGTACACGCGCGCAGATTTCCGCAAGCTGGTCTGGCAGCCAGAACTCCTCCTTTCGACCGGATGGGCGATGGCGCTTGACCGGTGGGAGGACGCGCGGAAGTTGCTCGACTACGTCGGACCAGACTTGGATGCCTATACGGAACCCGATCGCAAGGCGTTCTGGATCGCACTGCGCGACTTCGTGTCCGGCAAGCCGCCGGCCGAGTACGAGCAACTGCTGCGGCAATCGCAGAAGGCGAAGTCGAAGTCTCACGAGTGGGTCCACGCCGCGTTCGACGCGCTTATCGTGGGGGATGCCGCCGCTTTTCACGAGCGCCTCGTCGCTCAGTTCACTGCCTATGCAAAGCGGAACCGCAAGCCCCGGCTGTTCTCCGACGCGTTCAATTGGTACGGGTCGATCCTGTACTACGTCGGGTTGCAACGCGGCACGCGGGTGAGTCTGCCACCGCTCGAGTCGGAGTTTTTGCTGAGCTTCGATCAGCCAAAGCAAGACTAAGCCGGGTCCCACTGGCGGTACGCCGCCCGTGCTGGTGGGTGGGCGGAACCTAACTTTATCTGGCCCATTCGCATCCGGGATCAGGGAGCCGTCGAAATGACCGCATCCCAAGGTGATTTTAGCGGCACTTGCCAGTCGTAACGGCGCAAAATCCCATCATTCGACACTGCGACTACCGTTCCATCCTGCACTTGGGCCGAGACGAACGGCTCGCTGTCCTCGCAGTGAAGCAGCCATTTGAGCGAACCATTGGGTTCGCAGACAGCCAGGAAGCCGACACCTTCCCACGAGGTCTCGCCGCCCCATACCTGAACTCCCACTTCTACCAACAGCACCGGGTCGAGGCTCGCCCAGCCGTCCGGTCTGGCGCTGACCAGCGGGCCAACCTGGCGTCGTTTACCAGCTGCCTTCATCCCATCGAACGGCACGTACGTGTCATCCGGAAAATAGATGCCATACTCGATGCGGCACTCCTGCCTTGCCCACCGATCTAAAATAATGCCCACCTTCGGCTCCATTAGCGGTATAAGCCTTCACGCCGGCACCGCCACGCGGGCGGCGTCCTCCCTTAGTCGGGCGAGCAGTTGCACGACCTGCTCCCGTCGCACGATGGGGAACTGCTCGAGGAAGCCGTCGATCGTGTAGCCGGCCTCCAAATGGTCGAAGAACGTCTGCACCGCCACGCGCGTGCCGGCAAAGCACGGGGTGCCGTGCATGACCTTGGGGTTGCGGGTGATGATCGGCTCCATGCCTCCATCGTACCCATTGCCCGATCGTGAGGGTACACGCAACTCCACGGAGGGATAAGGGGTCGGGAGTTGCTCCAGGAACTGAGGCTCTCGCCCGCTTTTCCCGTCACCCTTTTCGCCGCCTACGCCGCGGCCCGTTCGTTACTGGCGATGGCGAACGCTTCGCGCTGTCTGTGCAGTTCGGCCAGCGTGGGAATGGTGGTCAAACCGGGGATGTCGGCGCTCTGTACCGGGGCGGGGAGCATTAGGGCAGATTGCAGTTCCTCGTGGCGACAGCTCGCTGTGGCACGGGTTTCCAACCCGTGTTTCCTAAGGGCGAATCACGGGTTGAAAACCCGTGCCACGCTACGAAGACCTGCTACCCGCTCTAGGTGGTACGGACATTCATTCCTCCGCGGTGATGAAGGCTGCGAGGTAGACGAAGCCGGCGAAGTTGGCGGCCTTCTTCTCGTACCGCGTGGCCACGCGCCGGCAGCGGCGGATGCGGCAGAAGAATCGCTCGAT
>DASYHQ010000047.1 GCA_035998445.1 Tepidisphaeraceae bacterium
CTTCGGCCACAGCCGGCGCATCAAACTGTGCTACGAGAAGTGCCACGCGCACTTCCAGGCGTTCCACGACCTGACCGCCGCGATGCTCTGTTACACCCGCCTCCGCCACTACCGAAGCGGGTTGTGAAACAGGCTCTAAGCTATTCCCCGAGACTACGCTGGCCGCCGGGATCTCTCTATTCGTGGTGGGGCGATCGCAACGACCAGCTGAAGAAGTGACCTGAAACGTCTGGCCCATCGACGCTGGCAGACCAGCGGTGGGCAGCTCACGCGTGACAGCGAGCAGACCGGTGACGCCGGCCCCGTCATGCGCAGTTAGTGTCCCTAGCTTGCCGTGGAGGATTTAGCGCGACGGCGGATTCTGCTCGCGCCAACAAGATGTCCCGCCCATACATGCGTCTTTCCATGACGCTTCTGCCTACGCGGTTGCGTACGCTTTGAGCCCCGCAGGCTTCAGCGGAGGGTTGCATGGAAATGCCGACGTGTCCGATGTGCGTCATCATCGCGATACGGAACGCAGAACTGGGAGTAGCTCTGCCGCGTGGTCGGGCGGAACCGGGCGTTTGCAGTGCAGCGGATCGTAAGCCCAGGCGAGCGGCCGGTCGTGCCAGACGCACCAGAGGTAAAGCTTGACCACGAGCGCGTCGCTATAGCGAGTGCGTTGTCCCCGCCGCGGGACGGCCCGCGAGGCCGAGATCACGGCGTGACGCACCTGGGTGCCAGGTCGCGCGGCCCATACATGCTCCTTTGTAGTTCGTGTCGCCGAAAATGGTCGGTGTGACGCTGATACTCCGCATCCGAGTACGGCTCCTCGCGAAAGGGGCGGGTCGTATCAACCGCGACGTACCGGCCGGTCACATCCATCGTGCAATGCCAGAGGACATCGCTGTGCCACCGAAGCCGGGCTGGCCGGCCATCGGCGAACACCGAGCGTTTCAGCCGCATCGGCGCCGGCGAGCGTGCGGACGCGGTACTTGCCGCTTTTCAGCGTAGTCGCCGGTTTGGGTGAAGGGGACGTCACGGTCGTTGGTGAAGAACTGGAAGGCCAAGTCCGTCCCGTCCGCCAGCCTCAGGCCGAGTTCTGCGACGGGGATGCGGATCTCCAAGCGGTAGCCCCCCTTGACGGGGCCACCGGAGATCGCGGGCTGGACCTTCTTGTCCTTCCACCCGCCATGACCCACCACCAGCGACCGTGGCTTCTCGTCCTTGGAACCGGCGATGCCGGGGGCGATCAGGACCTGCAGGTATTCGGTCGTGCCGACGCGCGGCGCGACAAACAACTCGATTGAGTCGCCGCGGTGAATCGCGCCCGGCTCGTGCCGTTCGGCGTCCTGCAGAGCTGCGCGTCGGTTGGGATGACGCCGGCCTGCTGCTCTTCGTCGACATGCAGGACATCGCCGCCCTCGTTGCCGGGTACTCCGCGACCACCTTCAAAGCCGAGCTATACCATTTCGGTGAAGGGTCGCGTTCCGACGAGCAAACCGTGCAGCTTGGCTCGGGCGAACAGGTGAAGCTCACGCTTCCCTCGAAGCGCCTGATCGTCGTGCGGATCGAGCCCGCACCGCAACGCCCGCTCGGAACGGGCGGCCAAGCGGGGGATCGAGTTGTCGGTCGTGATACTACCGGAGGCCAAGCTTGGGTTCATCCTACTGCTGGGTCGGTGGGTCGCGGAACGCGGCCTCGCGTTGCTCGCTCGGTTCCGTCGACCGGCAAGAGTCTGCGAGCGGCTGGTGTCGACGCTGAAAGGCATACACCCGATCGCCTTCACCATTGTTATGCTGGCGCAACTCGCCAACTGGAATCAAAGTGCACAACAACCTCTAGGACCGCAGGAATTACTCAGCCAAAGTCGGATGCTATTGTATCCGCGGCGTGCTCAGCTCAGATTACACCCTGTCGTTATGATGGCGGGCGGGCTGTATCCGCTTTTGTATCCGCTAATCGCGGTTATCTGTATCCGCGATGTGACATGCATATCTAGAATTACGCTGTTTTTCCGGTCTGAATCGAGATGCTGTCAAGCGGATTTTTTGGCCTCCGAAGCCGAAGGTTACAGGTTCGACCCCTGTCGGGCACATTGATTTTCCCGCCTTAGATCGCCGCGATTGGCGATCATCCCGTACTGCAGAACTTTCGTTAGGAACCGCAGACCGCTAGATGGTGGCCGTCACCGTCATGCCGGCTTCCCAAGCGTAGCCGTTGCGGAACTCGGCCAGCTTCATCGGGCGCTTGCCTTGCGGTTGCAGTTCGACGATCTCAATCGTTCCGTCGGCAGTCGTGATGTGCCCGCGGCCGTCGATGTTGCCGGGGGCGGACGTGGTCGCACTGGCGTGGGGCAGGGCGCGAACGAGCGTCACTGTGGCGCCGGGCTGGCCGTCACGAGTGGTCAACTGCACGCGACAGCCTGGCCATGGATAGAGCCCGCGGATCGCGCGGGCGACTTCACCCGCGGGCTGGGTGAAGTCGACCTTTGCCAATTCTCGAGACAGCTTTGGCGCCAGCGTGGCCAGTGACTCGTCTTGGGCCTGCTCGGTCGTGCGGCCAGTGGCAAGGTCGGCTAACACTTGCGCGACGAGCGGGGCGCCGTCGATCGCCAGGCGGTCGTGCAGTTCACCGGTGGTCTCCAGGTCGCCGATGGTGACGTGCGATTGGCCGAGGACGGCGCCGGCGTCCATCTTCTGGGCCAGGCGGATGACGGAGTTGCCCGTGATCGTCTCGCCGCGCAGGATTGCCCAATGGATGGGAGCCGCGCCGCGGTACTTCGGCAATAGCGAGGCGTGCAAATTCATGCTGCCCAGGTGGGGGCGATGGATGACGGGGTCGCCGATCTTTTGGCCGAACGCGATCACGACCATGGCGTCGGACTCAACCGGTTGCTCGGCGTTGATGTTCGGCGTAGCGACGACCGGCAGGCCCGCGCCGGCCGCGAAGGCGCCGATGGGCGTCGGCGTCAGCTTGCGACCCCGACCGGCGGGGCGGTCGGGTTGAGTGAAGACGCGCACGATCTCGTGACCGTCGGCGGTCAACCGCTGCAGCGTCGGCAGGCCGAACTCACCACTGCCGGCGAAAATAAGTTTCAGTGGGGGCATGCGTCCTTAAGAGGGGCCGGAACAAATTTGCAGATCGTCATCCTGAGGTTCGCCGAAGGATCTCCTACTTCCCAACGTAAGTACGGGGGAGATCCTTCAGCGTACCTCAGGATGACGAGTTCTCGGCCGCCGTATGGCCGTTTATTTCCGCGTCTGCTTCGTCAATTCCGCGTAATCCTGCTCCATGTCCTTCAGCTTCTTGCGAAATGTGAGTTTGGCAACCGGACCCATACGGTCGGTGAGCATGACGCCGTTGAGGTGGTCGGTTTCGTGTTGCCAGACGCGGGCGACGAAGCCGGTGGCGTCTTCCTCGAAGGGTTTGCCTTCGGCATCCTGGGCGGCCATATGCAGCGTGACGTCGCGCACGACCTGGATGTAGATCGTCGGCAGGCTCAGGCAGCCCTCCTCGTCCTCTTCGGCGCCACTGGCTTCCGAAAGCACGGGGTTGATGTAGACCCGGTCGCCATCCGGTTCGCCTGTAGCGTTCATGACGAATAACCGAAGGTCCACGCCCACCTGCGGGGCGGCCAGTCCCACGCCCTTGGCGGCGCGCATCAAGGTGAACATGCGGTCGACAAGCGCTCGCAAGTCGTCGTCGAACTGCTGCACCGGCTTGGCGATGCGCTTCAGGCGGGGGTCGGGGTACTTGATGATCGTCAGGTGGTCGTACATAGGTTAGGTATGGGCGTCAGAAATGATTTTAGTTATACCATTACGATTTGACAGTGCGTCGTCGCGTCGATTAGAAAACTGTCTTACGGGGAACCTACTATTTAGGTGAAGACGCGAACGCCGTCGTTTGGTGGCGTTCGGCATATCGTGGTCGCAAGTGCTTGTTAGTCAGGATGTGAACGGTGGCTCAGCTTCCCGAAGGGTACAAGGAAATTCCCGAAGAGGATCGTAAGAAGGCCAAGGTCTTCTTCGACCGCGGCAACACCGTTGCCGGCACGGGCAACTACGAGTACGCCATTGAGATGTACCTGCAGGGGCTGGCGATCGACCCCGACGCGGTCGAGGCACACGGGACGCTGCGCGACTTCTCGCTGAAGCGCAAGGCCTCGGGCGGCAAGGGCTTGGGGATGACGGAACGGTGGAAGCTGGCTCGTCCGACCAGCGACGACAAGGCGAACATGCTGAACGCCGAGAAGCTGCTGGCGTACGACCCCGGCAACACCGACGACATGATCCTCATGCTGCAGAACGCGCAGCGGGGCGGGTTCTACGACACCGTCATGTGGCTGGGCCCCATCCTGCAGAAGGCCAACGCCGACAGCAAGAAGCCGGACTTCAACAAGTTCATCATCCTGAAGGACGTCTACAAGGGCCTGCACCAGTGGAAGCACGCGGTCGACGCCGCCCATTATGCCGCCCTGATGAAGCCCGACGACATGGACCTGCACACCGAGGTGAAGCACCTGGCGGCCATGCTGACGATGGACGAGGGCAAGTATGGCTCGTCGCGCAGCTTCCGCGACAGCGTGCGCGACATGAACGCGCAACAGTCGCACCTGGACGCCGACAAGGGCGTGCAGGATCTGGACGCCGTCGGCCGCATGATCGCCGGTGCCGAGCGCGAGCTCGCCGCCGAGCCGGAAGAGGTCGGCAAGCTGATGAAGCTGGTCGACATCCTGGTGAAGACCGAGGACCCGCAGCACGAGAACCGCGCCGTCGAATTGCTGGAGGACGCGCATGCCCGCACCGGGCAGTTCCGCTTCCGCCAGAACATCGGCCGCATCCGCCTGGCGCAGTGGGCGCGCATGGATCGCAGCGAGCGGGCCGAGTACGAGAAGGCCAAAACCGACCCCGCCGCCCGCAAGCGCTACGAGGAGTTCTTCCGCGAGAAGACGATCGAGGAGCTGAAGGAGTACCAGCTGTGGGCGGAAAACTACCCCACCGACAGCGGAATCCGCTTCGACGTCGCCAAACGCATGTTCCTGCTCGGCCAGTTCGACGAGGCGATTCCCGTCTTCCAGCAGGTGCGTAACGATCCGAAGTTCCGCACGGAAGCCGGCATTCTGCTTGGCCGTGCATTCCTGGATGCCCAGTTCGTCGATGAGGCGGTCGACACGCTGTCGTCGGTCATCGGCGAGTACCAGCTGAAGGGCGACGCCCGCTCGATTGACATGCACTACTGGTACGGCCGAGCGCTGGAAGCCCGTAAGGACACCGCCGGCGCGATCAAGGCGTTCAGCCAGGTCGCCCAGTGGAACTTCAACTTCCGCGATGTGCAGTCGCGGATCAAGAGGCTTCGCGCTGCGGCGGCGGGGACGACTTAGGCTTCCCGAAATCCGAATTCGCTAGGACGCTCCGCTCCCCTCTTTCGCCGGGAGAGGGTTAGGCACCGTCTGGCGGATCGCGCGCTGGCGAACCCATGTCATCCCGAAGGGAGCCTAAGGCGACCTGAGGGATCTCCCACTGGCGTGAATCGCTCGTCCTTCGAGATCCCGCAGGTCGCCTTAGGCTCCCTTCGGGATGACAATCAGGCGCAAGGGCACCCACGTTGATCCGTCAGACAGTGGCTCGGGTGAGGGCGCGGTACACGGACGAGCTAAGGGTTCCCATCGATTCAAGGAAATCGCTTGCATTTTTGTAGTCCGGAGAATCTCCGGCTGCGAAACCGCAAGCGAAAGATGATGCTTGCTGCGAGGGATGGGCGATCCGCACCGTCGGGCCCTCACCCCTGCCCTCTCCCGGAGGGAGAGGGGGAGATCGCTCGTTCTTTCCGCGGCTTCCCGCGACCTTGCGTCCGCTTCACAGCTCCAGCCCCACGAACTTCACCAGCCGTTCGACCAAGTCATCCATCGTGTACTCCGCCGCCAAATTCAACGGCAAATAGACGCCGTGGTTGTGGTCGGACGCGATGATCAGGTGCTTGTCGCCGTTCACCGCGTACCCCATCTCCTGCGGTTGGTGCCCGGTAACGATCAGCTTCGCCCCCATTTGCTCCGCGAATATATCTACACCGGCGGGCGTCATGTGACGGCCCCAGATCAGTTGATAAACCGGACCGACGCGCCGCTTGTAATCCGGGCCGCTCAAGGGGCGGTTGAAGACGGTGTAGTCATACTTGGCGATCTGTTCATCGGTCGGCAGGCTGTGCGTGAACAGCAGGCCATTGGCCGTCTTGATCGCCAGCGGGAGCGACAGCAGGAATTCGGTGATCGCCACCGTGACCGACATGCCACCCTGCGGGAAGTCGCGGATGACGCCGGCGTTGAACGCCTCGCAGACGCTGATTCCCGACTTCATGATGCCTTCACCATAGATCTGCGCCAGGTCGTGGTTGGCGAGCAGGAAGTGGATCTGCGACGGGAAGTCACACTTGAGCTTGGCGGCCTCGTAGACCATCTGCCAGCTGTCCTCGGCGCCGGCGGCGTCGTAGTGGTCGCCGTGGATCAGCTCGTGCAGCACGAGGTGCCGCTGGGGGTTGTTGGCCAGGTCGGCGTACTTGATCAGCTTTTCCCAGTTTCGGCGATGATCGTGGATGTCCCCGGTCATCCAGACCTCCCCCTCGGCCGGAAGGTGGACGACCTGCTCGACCCGCAGCGCGTCGATCTGGTTCTCCTCGGTCGCGCAAGCAAACGTCTCAGCTACGGTGTCGGCGGATAGATCCATATGGGTAGTTTACACCAGTTATCGGGCGTTAGGGAAAGTGGGCAGGTAGAAGTGCGAAGCGCAGATCATCGCCGAGCGTACGAACGGTGTTTTTTCTTTGTGACGTTCCAGCGCACACCGTTGTCATCCCGAATGGGAGCGGTAGCGACCTGAGGGATCTCCCACTACCGTAAAATTGCCTGACATTTGAGATCCCTCGGGTCGCTACCGCTCCCCTCGGGATGACATGATTCGCGTTGGTGGAGTCTGTCTGTGGCCCGTCAGGGTGTTCCCAGGAATCCCTCGCCTTTGCTTGACCCTGCCACCCCGAATGTCATACTGATTAAGGTCCGATGTCCAATCCACGCCACCTGATTGCGGCCCTCGTGCTCGTGACGGCGCTGTTCGCCGATCGCGCCGCCGTTGCTGCGCCGTCGCTCAGGCCGGCGGTGATGGAGCAGACGGCCGCGCGGATCATCGATCGGTTGACCGCCCGCGTTCGCCGGGTGGTTCCCGTCGCGATCGTCTACCGGACGCAGGACGCGCCGACGAGCGCGGTTGCCGCGTTTAAGCCGACCGTCCCAACCGCGGTCGAGCCGGTTCGCCGGCCAAGTTCACCGTTTCAGTATCGCCTGCCACCGCCCACCTGCTGAATCCCAGTCTCCGTAATCTGATCGTTGCGCGGGCGCAGTTGCTTGCGCGCAACATCGCCTTTCCATTCCGCAGATTTGAAGTCCGCCATCCGCCATTCCCGGAGTTCCCATGTCCAGCGTTCAGAAGGTCCTGACCAAAGTGTTCGGCAGCCGCAACGACCGTTTGCTGAAGCGTTACCGCAAGATCGTCGCCCAGATCAACGCGCTCGAACCGCAGATGCAGGTGATGACCGACGCGCAGCTGCGCGCCCGGGCCCATGAGATTCGCGCCGGCCTGGTCGCCGGCAAGCTGGAGTCGTACGGCGTGCTGCCTGAGTGCTTGGCGATCATGCGCGAGTCGATGGACCGCCACATCGGCATTCGCGAGATCTTCAACCCCGACCTGAATTTCGACCCCGATAAGTTCGACGACAAGACGCTCGAGGCCTACGACAGCGTTCAGCGGCACATGATTGCCACCGGCGAACCGTGGCAGCGGGTGACGATTCCGGTCGAGGTGTACGAGGGCGTGCGGAAGATGTACCCCGACAGCCGCCCGCCTTTCCGTGCGCGGTGCTTTGACGTGCAGTTGATCGGTGGGCTCGTGCTGTACGAGGGCAAGATCGCCGAAATGGCGACGGGTGAAGGTAAGACGTTCGTCGCGCCGCTGGCCTGCTTCATGCGGGTGATGGAGGGCAACCACGCGCACGTGGTGACGGTGAACGATTACCTCGTCCGCCGCGACGCGACCTGGGTTCGGCCGGCGTTTGAGAACCTCGGCTTTACGGTCGGCTTCATCCAGAGCGACATGGAACCGGGTGGCCCCAACCGTCGGCAGATGTACGAGGCGGACGTCACGTACGGCACGAACAGCGAGTTCGGCTTCGATTACCTGCGCGACAACATGAAGGAGAGCGTGCAGGCCCAGGTGCAGGGCCCGTTGGACTACGCGATCGTCGACGAGGTCGACAGCGCGCTGATCGACGAGGCGAAGACGCCGTTGATCATCAGCGGCGCCGCCCACGACGACGCCCCGAAGTACCGCGCCGCCGACGCCGTGGCGCGGCAGATCCTCGAACTGGCCAAGCCGTGGGTCGCGATCGATCGTCAGGTGGACGCCGCCAAGCGCGGGATCAAGGCCGCCGAGGGTGACGAGGAGAAGGCCAAGGACAAGGCCGCCAAGGAGGCCGCGCGCCAGCGAAAGGCTACCGCCGAGAAGCAATTGGAAGAGGCCGAGGAGAAGAAGGTCGGCCTGACGCAGTACTACGAGGTCGAGTTGGACCGCAAGAGCGTCCACCTCACCCACGACGGCATCGCCGCCGCCCAGGAGGCCGCGGGCGTGGGGTCGTTCTACGTCGGCAACAACATGGAGTGGCCGCACCTCATGGAGCAGGCGCTGCGCGCCCACGTGGTGTACGAGAAGGACAAGGATTACGTCGTCGAGCGCAACCCGCGCACGGGCGACATGGAAGTGGTGATCGTCGACGAGTACACCGGCCGCAAGATGGTCGGGCGGCAGTGGTCGGACGGGCTGCACCAGGCGGTGGAGGCCAAGGAGCGCGTCACGATCAAGCAGGAGACGCAGACGCTGGCGACGATCACGCTGCAGAACTTCTTCAAGCTCTACAAGAGCCTGGCCGGCATGACCGGCACTGCCCAGACCGAGGCCGAGGAGTTCCAGAAGATCTACAAGCTGGAAGTGGTCACCATCCCCACGAACCGCCCGCGCGTGCGCCTTGACGAAGAGGACCGCGTCTACCGCACCGAGGCGGAGAAGTGGAACGCGATCATCGACGAAATCCGCGAGGAGTCGCAGAAGGGCCGGCCGGTGCTGGTGGGCACGACGAGCGTGGAGAAGAGCGAGATGCTCTCGGTGATGTTGAAGCGCAAGCACGGCATCGACCACAACGTGCTCAACGCCAAGTACCACGAGCGCGAGGCGCAGATCATCGCAGAAGCCGGCCAGCAGATCGTCAACGCGCACGGCGAGACGGTGGGCCGCGTGACGATCGCCACGAACATGGCCGGTCGTGGCACGGACATCAAGCTGTTACCGCAGTCGCACACCGCCGGTGGCTTGCATGTAATCGGCACCGAGCGCCACACCAGCCGCCGCATCGACAACCAGCTGCGCGGCCGGTCGGGCCGCCAGGGCGACCCCGGTTCCAGCCGGTTCTACGTGTCGCTGCAGGACGACCTGATGAAGATGTTCATGGGCGACTGGACCATGAAGATGCTCGGCTGGGTCGGCATGGAGGAGAACGTCGCGATCGAGCACAAGTCGATCACGAACGGCATCATCCGCGCGCAGAAGAAGGTCGAGGAGCGCAACTACCTCGGCCGGAAGAACCTGCTGGAGTACGACGAGGTGAACGACCACCAGCGCAACAGCTTCTACGGCATGCGGCAGCGCGTGCTGGAAGGGCGCGACGTCGACGGCGTCATCTGGGGCATGATCGGTGACGCCATTCGCGACGCGGTCGACAAGTACATCACCCGCGACTACGTGGCTGGCCAGATCTCTGAGTGGGCCCGCGTGAACGTCGACGTGGTCGTCGACGTGGAAGACCTGCGCGGCAACCGCAACCTGGCCGACATCGAGGAATTCATTCGCGATAAGGCCCGCAGCGAGGCGGAGACGAACATCCCCGTGCTGCTCGGCGAGTACACGGGTGAAGATGCGAACGACGCGGGCACCTGGGACCTGAAGGGCCTGCAGCAGGCGATCAACGTCGGCTACGGCATCACCATGACGCAGGCGAACATCCGCAAGATGACGCTGCGCGAGCTGGAGGACACCGTGCGCGACGCGGCGATCGCGCAGATCGACAAACGCGAGATGGAGGGCCTGTCGCGCTACCTGGAACCGAAGTTCGCCGAGAACGAGCTGGCCGAGTGGGCCCGCGAGAAGTTCGCGATCGAACTGACCGCCGACGAGCTGATCGCCGACACGCGCGATAACCGCCCGAAGGACGCAGACACGATCGTCGAACTGATCGAGGGACGCGCCCGCGCCGCCTACACCCGCCGCGAGGTGGAATATCCGGTTGACGAGATCCTGACCTACGTCACGCAGGGCCAGAACGTCGCCACGATCGACAATCCCTACGCCGCCGACTTCCTGCGCGGCTGGATCCGTGCCAAGTTCGGCCAACTGCTGGACCAGGAGTACCTGCGCACCGCGCCGATCCGCCAGCTGCGCGACGAGCTGATCGGCTATCAGGAGCAGTACCTGCATGACGGTAAGCTGGAGGCGGAGATCGACGCGATGGTGAAGGTGCACCCGGAGAAGGCCGCGCTCATCCACGCGTTCAACGACCGCTTCGGCCTGGGTTTGACCGAGAAGGACCTGGACCCGAAGGTGGCCATGAGCACCGCCAAGGGGCGTCGCGGCGATTTGCCGAAGGACACGGACCACGACGGGCAGATCAGCCCGCGCGAGATCTTGATGTCGAAGGCGCGCGGCTTCCTGCGCGGCGAGCTGACGCGGCTGGAACAGTTCGTCCTCATCCAGATCTTCGACCAGATGTGGAAGGACCACCTGTACGCGATGGACACGCTCAAGAGCGGCATCGGCCTGCACGCGTTCGCCGAGAAGGACCCGCGCGTGCTCTTCAAGAAGGAAGGCTTCCGTTACTTCGAAGAGATGATGGCGAGCATCCGCGACAAGGTCACCGACCTGATCTTCCGCGCCCGTGTCGGTGGTTCACCAGCCGAGCAGGCCCAACCGCGCAATGCGTACCGCGAGACCGCCGCCGTGCACCAGGAAGGCGATAACTACGGCGTGACCGAATCCCTCGCCGCCACCGCGACGGCAGAAGCGCCCGCGGTGCTGGCCGAGGGCAGTGGCGAGTACGCGGAAGGCAGCGCCAGCGGTGGCGCGACCGTGGTAAAAACCATCGTCCGCGACGAGCCCAAGGTCGGCCGCAACGATCCCTGCCCGTGCGGTAGTGGCAAGAAGTACAAGAAGTGCTGCGGTGAGCACGCGGCGTAATGCGCAACGCTGGCGCGGCGCACCCGTGTCATCCCGATGGGAGGCTTGCCGACCTGAGGGATCTCGAACGTCCGAGCGATTCTCGGCCTTGCGAGATCCCCCGGGTCGTCCAGCGTTTCCAAAGGCGACACCCTTCATCCTGAGGTACTCCGAAGGATCTCTTTCTTCTCAAGGCAATTGCGGGGGGAGATCCTTCGGAGTACCTCAGGATGACCGATTGTGCTTGCGCAGGCCATGCTTGTGCCCGCACGCCGCGCGGCTCACTGAGAGGCCAACAGCTGACCTGCTGCGTGAATCGCCCGCTGCGTGTATCATCCCTCGCCTTATGGCCAAGAACATCAAGCCTCGCAGTGAAGACTACGCGCAGTGGTACCTCGACGTGATCAAGGCCGCGCAGCTGGCGGATTATTCGCCGGTGCGTGGGTGCATGGTCATTCGGCCGGAAGGGTTCGCCGTCTGGGAGGCCATTCAGCGCGACCTCGATCGGCGGTTCAAGGAGACCGGCCACGTCAACGCGTACTTCCCGCTGCTGATACCGCAGTCGTTCCTGGCCAAGGAGGCGCAGCACGTCGAGGGGTTCGCGATGGAGTGCGCGGTCGTCACGCACTCGAAGCTTGAAAAGGACCCGGACAAGCCCGGCACGTTGCGCCCGGCCGGCGAGTTGGAAGAACCATTGGTCGTGCGGCCGACGAGCGAGACGATCATCGGCCACATGTACGCGCAGTGGATCCAGAGCTACCGCGACCTGCCCGTGCTGATCAACCAGTGGTGCAACGTGATGCGGTGGGAACTGCGCACGCGCCTGTTCCTGCGCACGGCCGAGTTTTTGTGGCAGGAAGGGCACACCGCCCACGAGACCGGCGAGCAGGCGCAGGAGGAGACGCTGCGCATGCTCGACGTGTACGAGCGCTTCGCCGAAGACTTTTTGGCCATCCCGGTCATCAAGGGCTACAAGACCGAGAGCGAGAAGTTCCCCGGCGCCGACACGACGTACGCCATCGAAGCCCTCATGCAGGACGGCAAGGCCCTGCAGGCCGGCACCAGCCATAACCTTGGTCAGAACTTCGCCAAGGCGTTCGACATCAAGTACCTCGGGCGCGATCAGCAGCAGGCGCACTGCCACACGACCAGTTGGGGCGTTAGCACGCGTTTGATCGGCGCGATGATCATGGCGCACAGCGACGACGAGGGCCTCATCATCCCGCCGCATGCCGCGCCGAACGTGGCGGCGATCGTGCCGATCTTCAAGACGCCGGAAGAACGCGAGACCGTGGCCGGCTTTATCGACAAGATCCTGGTCGAACTCGTCGGCCAGACCGAGGTGGAGGCCGCGAAGAAGCGGGCCAGTTCGGACATCGCCAGCTACTTCTTCGACAAGGTGACCGGCCAGAAGATCGTCGTCGACTGGCGCGATGCACGGCCCGGCGACAAGCAGTACCACTGGGAACAGCGCGGCGTGCCGTTCCGCATGGAGGTTGGCCCGCGCGACGTGGCGGGGGGCGTGTTCGTGCTGAAGCATCGGCTGGACCGCTCGAAAGCCATCACGAATCTCACCGATGTCTCGCCCGACTGGCTGCGCGGTTTGCTGGCCGACATGCACACGAAGTTGTTCGGCCGCGCCAAGGCGTTCCGCGATGCCAACACGCACACGGCCACCACGTACGACGAGCTGAAGTCGATCATCGCGGGCAAGGGTGGCTTCGTCCGCTGCTTCTTCAAGCCCGGCCGCGAGGCGGAGCAGAAGATCAAGGAAGAAACGAAGGCGACCGTCCGCTGCGTGCCGCTCGAGCAGACAGGCGAGACCGGCAAGTGCATCTTCACCGGTGAAGAGACCAACGTGCAGGTACTGTTCGCGACGGCGTATTAGTCGGGTGTCCGCAATGACCAATGCCCAAACCCGAATGACCAATCAAATCCCAATGACGAATGACCAATGACCAATGACCTTGCATCCCTTTGGTCATTGGTGATTGGGCATTCATTGGTCATTCGGATTTGGGTATTGGTCATTCCCAATGCGCCCACCCCACGTCACCGTAAACAAAATGTCCGCCGACGTGCCCATCTCGTACTGCGACTATCCCTCCATTCCACCGCCGGTGCGCGTGAGCCTGACGTTGTTGCCGGAGCACCAATGTCCGTACCTGCCGGACCGGATGGCGCAGTACCGCGGCTGCCGGGCCGACTTGTTGCCGCCGGAGCTATACCGGCGGTTCATGGATGCCAATTTCCGTCGCAGCGGCACGGTGCTGTACCAGCCGGTGTGCCGTGGGTGCCGGTTGTGCATTCAGCTGCGCGTGCCGGTGGCGCGCTTCCAACCCAGCAAGTCGCAGCGGCGCTGCGGGCGGCGGAACGCCGATCTGCGCGTTGAGGTGGCGGTGCCAAAATTGACCGACGAGAAGTTCGATTTGTACCGCCGGTACGTGCTCGACTGGCACGGCCAACCCACCGAGGAACCGACGGGCGAGGACCTCGAACGCTTCCTGTACGAACCCTGCACCGAGACGCGCGAGTTCACCTACCGCGACGCCGCGGGGCAGCTGATGGCAGTCGGCATCTGCGACGTGAGCGACGCCTCGCTCAGCAGCGTCTACTTCTACTTCGACCCGCGCCACGCGGCCCGCGGGCTCGGCACGTACGGCGCGCTGTACGAATTGGCGTGGGCCGCCGAGCGCAACGTGCAACACTATTACCTCGGCTACTGGGTTGCAGGATGCACTACAATGCACTACAAAATGTCATACGCGCCGGCGGAGTTGCTGGGCGCAGATGGACGGTGGCGTGACGCGGCGCCGGGACGGGCTTGAGGTTGATCCTGACCGCGGTTGCGGTTACTTATTTTCCCTACGGATGTCCGAACGAAGTTGTTGCCGCGTTTCGGCGATTCGTCACGACCGCTACGCATTCCGGGGATCAATCGGCGGCGGATCAGCATGACACAGGACGCCGTTAACTCTACGGTAAAGAAGTTGAAGATCTTAGTTGTTGAAGATCACGCCCCGACCCGACTCGCGATGACTCGCCTCATCCGGCAGGCCGGCGCCGACGTGCAGAGCGCCCGCGACGGTGAAGAGGCGCTGGGGTTCCTGCTCACCCAGCGGTTCGACGTGCTGCTGACCGACCTGCGCATGCCCGTCATGGACGGCTTCGAGCTGCTGCACCACGCGATGAAACTCCCCGAAAGCCACCGCCCCAAGCGCGTGATCGCGATCTCCGGCGAGTACGGCGCCGGCGCCCTGCACGGCCAACCCGTCTCGTTTCTCGCCAAGCCCTTCAACCTCGACGTGCTGCTGGAAATGCTCAGCGGCAAGCCGAACTAGAAGCATTCCCACGACCGCGTCTATTGATCCGTCAGCCTGCTCACGGGGCCCGATGCCTACGGGCAAGGTCATGGCTCGATCTGCCTCGCGATAGACCTTCTGTAGCGGTCGCCGCGGGAATACCCGCGGGGCAAACTAACGTAAATCGGACCTCTCAGCCGATGACATGGACAAGCATCAATGCGCGTTTGCGCGCGCAGGGTGCAAGGCGAACGTACAACGCGCGAGCACACACTATGGCAATGCCTTCGCTGGACGATGTGGGAATCAACGATGAGTCGTTCAAATCGCTCGCCTGTTCAGGCCAGCGCGACGCGGCCGACCGGCGCGCGCGCGGGCAACTGGGGCTGGCGCTGAGCGACATGGCCGTCACGCACATCATGGCGGGTCGCCGCGACGAGGCGCTGCGCATCCTGCGTCAGGCGGGCGACCTGGCGCCGCACGAGCAGCTGGTTTTCCACAACCTGCTGGCCACTTTGAGCGGCGGCAAGCTGCTGCGCGACGGCGAGTTGACGACGCTCAAGCATCGGCTGATCGATCTGCTGCCACAGACCACCTGGGCGGCCGACTACCGCCCGCTGTTGTTCCTGCCGCGATTTCTGAACCTCGAGTTCGTGTCGGGCAAGTGCAACCTGCATTGCCGCATGTGCGTCGGCGTGCAGGACGAGAAGTACCCGAACAAGTTTGAGGCGATGCCCGTTGAGGCGTTCGAGAGCATCCTGCTGGCCGCCCCGACCATCAGTGGCATCACGCTCAGTTCCGGCAACAGCGACCCGCTGCTGCACCCGCACATCGAGCGGGTGGTGCGGTTCAGCAAGGAGCACGATGTCCGGCTGGACATCTACACGAACGGGCACCCGCTGACCGAGGCGCGCGCCAAGCTGTTCGTCGAGACCGGCGCGGTGCAGATGCTGAACGTCTCGCTGGACGCCGCCACGCCCGAGATGTATCGAAAGATTCGCGGGGCGGACCTCGGGCGCGTGCTGAAGAACGTCGAGCGCCTGCAGCAACTGAAGAGCGCCGCCGGCGCGGGGCTGCCGTGGTTGTCGCTGTCGATCGTCGCGATGGCCGACAACATCCACGAGCTGCCGGCGTTCGTGCGCATGGCCGCTGAGTTGGGGGCGGGTCGCGTGAACATCGAGGATCTGATCGGCTGGGAAGATCGCAAGAGCGACAACCGCCATGCCACCGACAACCCGGCCTGCGCCGACCTGCTGCGCGAGTCGGTGGAACTGGCGGCGCAACTGAAGGTGAAGATCTTCGTGCCCGAAGGCCTTCGCCGGGTGATGGAAGCGTCGCAGCGGGTCGCGGCAACCGCAGGTTCGACCGTGCCGGTCGCCACCAGCGTTGCCGACCCAGCGGCGCAGGAACTGCAGAGCTGCTCGTGGGCCGAGGGGCTTTACGTGAATGGTGACGCGTCGATCAGCCCCTGCTGCATGGTGCACGACGTCGCCGACATGGGTTCGGTGAACGATGGGCCGCTGCAGGAGAACGCGAAGTACAATAAGGTGAAGGAGCTGCTGTTCAGCGGCAAGGTCTTCAACGACTGCACCGGCCGGCCATGCGAATACGTGCAGCAACAGAAGGCGCTTGGCATCCCGTTGAACTACATTACCGACGCCGACCTCGGCGACCTGTTGCCACGCCGCAAGCGCGCTGTCGCACCGGTTGAGCTGACGGTGAATGGGCTGCGCCCGTCCGCGAGTGCAGCGGCGTAGATGCTGAAGCGTGTCGTGAAGCAGCGCCTCGAGATATCACGGAAGGTGCTCTTAGAGCGTGCTATGCACTTTCCAGTTCAGAAACTGGATTGGGTGTTACCGTTTGGTACTCCAAGCCGTGCTGAAAACGCAGGACACGGCTTGGAGTACCAAACCGTGGCATCCAGCGCCCTCATGCCTGCGTTACTGACCCCGAAAGTGCGAACACACGCTCTTAAGGCGAACGACGATTGAAGTCCGGCCCCCCCTGTGGACCGAACCTCGGTACAACGGGTCACGCAACGAAATCTCCGTGATGTGATGACGTAGGCTTCCTTGAGCCGGCCAAGTCGCTTGGGCAACCCTGCCAACGAATGCTACGTCACCACGCGGGTGCTTTAGTTCATGTAGCTACGCAGCACGCCGATGACCACGCCCTGCACGCGGACCTGGTCAGCCGGCAGCACGCGGGGCTCCATCGTGTGGTTGGCAGGTTGCAGGCGCACGCGGTTGCCCGGCTCCTTGTACCAGCGCTTCAGCGTGGCCTCACCGGAATCCAGCAGCGCCACGACCTGCTCGCCGTTGCGGGCGGACTCACGGCGTTCGATGACGACGTAGTCGCCGTCGCACAGGTGATCTTCGATCATGCTCTCGCCACGCACGCGCAGGACGTACACGCCCGCCTTGGCGCTGAACATCTCTTCCAGGTCCAGCTCTTCCCGGTTTTCCACGGCTTCGATTGGGGAACCGGCAGCGATGTTGCCCAAAAGGGGCAGCTTCGTGCTGCGATTCTCGTCGGGCAGGCGTTCATCGGAGACCAGCTCCAGCGAGCGGGCCTTGTGCTTGTCTCGCCGAAGGACGCGCTTCTTCTCCAAGGCGCCGACGTGCTCAAAGATGGTCACCTTGCTCGTGCCCAACTGGTCGGCCAATTCCTGCATGGTGGGGGCGTAACCGTGAATGTGGCGATAATTCCGGATCGCGACAACGACGTCGAGCTGGCGAGGAGTGAGATTCATGGTTCGATATCCTTTTCGACCAATCCACCGGGCTCAGCGAACCCGTTTGGCGGCTGTTTGCTTGAACACTACCCTAACAGTGGGGCGGGGTCAAGCGCGAATGTTGAATTCGCTGTAGCAAGTTTCCTTTGGCGGGTGAGATTATCGGGCACGCCTGGTGACAAAAGTCGGGTGGGGCTGTTCGCCGATGAATAGAGCACATGGATCTCACAGCCGTCATGTCGGGCATTCAGACCTCAAAGGTCAACAGCCAGATCAACATCGCCGTGGCGAAGAAGATGCTGGACGTGCAGAAGCAGGCGGGGGCGAACGTGCTCCAAATGCTGCAGGCCGCCACGACTGGTCCTGCCGCCGCGGGCGACGCGCTGGTGGCGGCGGCGACGGGACTCGGTGGCACGATCGACGCGTACGCGTAAAGGCGACGTGCCGAGAGGTTAGGACGGTTAAACCACTGGATAGCGTCCTC
Organism: Tepidisphaeraceae bacterium; assembly: GCA_035998445.1. NCBI lineage: Bacteria > Pseudomonadati > Planctomycetota > Phycisphaerae > Tepidisphaerales > Tepidisphaeraceae > Tepidisphaeraceae bacterium. Next base: position 17,809 of record DASYHQ010000047.1, read on the forward strand.
ACGTTCAGCCGCGAGCTTGCTCGCGGTGGGGCACGAAAGTCATCGCGAGCAAGCTTGCGGCTAGACGACGTTATGCTTGAAGGTATATGGGTCTAGCGGTGGGGCAGGACGCGTAGCGGTCACAATGCTGCGTCTGAATCAATAAAAACGGCGGCGGGCCCGGTGGGGTCCGCCGCCGATTGTATTTGTTGCGGCCGCTTGTAAGCCGAGTTTTGTTCCCACCAGTGAAGGTGGGGGCCATCATTTCTCTGGGACGCCCGTCACCGGGCGCCTCAAGCAACCTACCCGCGGATCGTCCCGATGAACTTTCGCTCATCGGGCTTGCCGGCCCAGGCGGGGCCTGTCCGCATATTTGGTCTTGCTGCCGATGGGGTTTGCCATGCCACCGATGTCACCATCGGCGCGGTGCGCTCTTACCGCACCATTTCACCCTTGCCTGTGCGGTAGCCTTCTGAGGCGTAAACCTCAGGCGCAACTTCCGTCATCGGCGGTATCTTTCTGTTGCACTTTCCGTCGGATTGCTCCGCCTTGGCGTTACCAAGCATCGTGCCTTGTGCAGTTCGGACTTTCCTCACCGGGCGCAAGGCCCGGCGCGATCGCCACCACAGCCGCAACGAGCGGATTGTATCAGATTGGGGGCGACGGGGCGCGGCGGGTTGAGTTGATCTGAAGTGGAGAGTCGGTGTTTTAAATCCGGAGGAAGACCACCGGCAAGCCGGCGGCTATATGGGAATCAGAACGATCTACCCCTCATTCTTCCTTGGCTTTCTCGGCGTCCTTGGCGGTTCATCCTTCTTCATCCCAACCACCAATCGATTTGCACCGTGGCCCAACGGCGGTATCGTGGTCCGTCTCGCAACGGAGCTTCATGGCGGTTCGGCGGACACAGCATGCGGACGAGGCCAAAGCGGGCGCACGGTCCACGCCGTCCGCCTTACCCACGCCCGGCAAGCCGGCCAAGCCACCGTTGCCCGCCATCGACGAGCCGGGCGACCTCCAGCCGATCGCGCTCGGTCGCGCCAGTGATGAAGACCTGATGCGCCGCACGCAGATGGGCGATCGCCAGGCCTACAGCCTGCTCTACGAGCGGTACAACGCGTCCGTGCTGTCGTACCTTTACCGCATGCTCGGCAACGCGGAAGACGTCGAGTCGATCGGCCAGGAAGTCTTCCTTCGCGCGTTCCGCTTTGCCCCCACGTACAAGTACCCGGCTAAGCTCTCGACCTGGCTGTTCACCATCACGCGCAATCTCGCGATTAACCACGCCCGCAGGCGCAAGCGCAGCCCGGTGCGAAACGTGACCGAGCTAAACTTAGAGGGTCACGATGCGTCGGGCGACCCATATCAGGTCGCGACGCGGGCCACGGATGATGTCGAAAAACAGGAAGAAATCGTGCGCGTCCTGACGGCCCTCGACGATCTGCCCAGCGATCAGAAAGAGGTGATCGTCATGGGCGTCTTCCAGGATCTGAGCTACGCCGAGATGGAAGAGATCACCGGCACCAAGGCCGTCACGCTTCGCTCGCGCATGTTCCACGGCCTGAAACGGCTGGCGAAGATGGCGGGTGGGGAGGGGAATGACCAAGCCCCAATGCCAAACAAATGACCGAGTGCCAACGTCCAAGGCCGTGCGATGACTGGCCAGATTGTCTGCTTGCTACGATATCGAGATTGAACCGCCAAGGACGCCAAGAACGCCACGAACGCGAAGTAGGAAAAGGATCAATCTCCTTGGCGTCCCGGCCGTTCCAACGTCCTTGAACTCCAGCGATCCTTGAACCGAATAAAATGGCCGAAGACCTCGACACCACCGCCGACCCGTTCCTGCAATTGCTGACCGACGCGCTGCGCGCTGGGCCGGGCAGTCCGGAATGGCATCAGGCGACGACGAAGCTCCGTCGCGACGGCATCGAGGGCAACAACGAGCACGCGATGCTGATCGCGGTGCGCGAGCACCTGGCCAGCGGCAAGGACTACCGGACCGTTCGCGCCGGGCCCGGGTTCACGCGACGGTTGATGGAGCGGTTGGATGAGGAACCGGTCGGCCAGCGCCGCACGCTGCCGTTGGCCACGCTGATGGCAGCAGTGGGGGCGGCAACGCTCGCGTTGTTCTTCGTCGGGCTGTTCGTCCTTATGCTGCGCGGGGGTGGAGGGGACGCGACGGCGGAACTGGCGGGGCTGCGCAACAGCGCGTTTACGCAAACCATTTCGTCGGCGTCGTTCGATGGTGAAATTCCGATTGGCTGGACCGGGGACCGCGCGATGTTCGACGCCAGCGCCGGCCTGCGACCGGCGGCCACCCGGCCGGCGGCGAACCTCAGCATGCAGGTGCTGGCCGACCCGGTCATCGCCGCCGATGGTTCGGCCGCGTTCGAGGTGCTGCTGCGACCGCCGACCGACCCCAACACGATCGTGCAGATCTTCGTCACCGACTCGGCCGGCGCCGCGGAATCCGGGCAAATGCCTCCCGGGCTCCTCTGGGTGCTGCAGGGTGGCGACGGTCGCGTCGCGCTGCCCAGCGGCCGCCTGTCCGGTGGTGCCAGCACGTTCCCCACGACGCCCGTTGGCACGCTGGTGCGCCTCGTCGTCGGGCCGCGCAGCGCCATCATCTCGGTGGGCGATCGCGAACTGTTCGCCGCCGAGCACGGCTTGTCGGACGATGCCAACCGGCGGTTCGGCGTGCGCTTCCTGACCCGCGGCGGTCCCGGCAAAGATGACGGCGCGATCCTGTCGGCCCGGGTGTTAAAGCCATAACCTGCCCGTGCCGCGTCTTCGCTGTGTTCTTCCAGCCATCTAGCGGTACCATCTGCCGTTGATGTCTTCCTCCATCTTCAACTCCAGCGATGTCGATTCCGCCACCGCAGCCGGTGAGAACGACCTGGCCGCCGCCAAGTACCTCGGTGAAGCCTATCACCGCGTTGAAGCGGAACTGTCGAAGGTCATCGTGGGCCAGCAGCGCGTGATCGAGGAGTTGCTGATCGCCATCTTCGCGCGCGGCCACTGCCTGATGCAGGGCGTGCCGGGGCTCGCCAAGACCCTGTTGATCTCGACGCTGTCGCAGACGATGGATTTGTCGTTCCAGCGCATTCAGTTCACGCCCGACCTCATGCCGTCGGACATCACCGGCACCGACATCCTGCAGGAGGATGCCGACACCGGCCGCCGGCGGTTCGAGTTTCAGAAGGGGCCGATCTTCGCGAACCTGCTGCTGGCCGACGAGATCAACCGCACGCCCCCCAAGACGCAGGCGGCGCTGTTGCAGGCGATGCAGGAGCGTCAGGTGACGGCCGGCAGTCACACGTTCTCACTTCCCGATCCGTTCTTCGTGCTGGCGACGCAGAACCCGATCGAGCAGGAGGGTACGTACCCGCTGCCCGAGGCGCAGCTGGACCGTTTCATGTTCATGGTCACCGTGACCTACCCGACGCGCGAGGACGAGCTGGAGGTGCTGAAGCGCACGACCGGCGACGTGCGCACGAGCGTGGCGAAGGTGATCGACGCCGCCCACGTGCTGCAACTGCAGTCGATCGTCCGGCGGGTGCCAGTGGGCGATCCGGTCTATCACTTCGCGCTCGACATCGTCCGCGCCACGCGGCCCAACGAGCCCACCGCCAGCGATTTCGTCCGCCATTGGCTGTCGTGGGGCGCCGGCCCGCGTGCGGGGCAGTACCTGATTCTCGCGGGCAAGGCGCGGGCGCTCATCCGCGGGCGTTTGTTCGTCACGATCGAGGACATCGAGGCGGTCGCCGCCCCGGTCTTGCGGCACCGCATCGTGCCGAACTTCAACGCCGAGGCCGAGGGGGTCAGCGTCGAGCAGATCATCGAGAAAATCCTGACCCTCGTGCCGCGCGGCAAGGGCGAGCGGTTGTTGTAGGGCTTCTCGAGTGCTGGTCCGTAGCCGGAGTGATCGATTTCATCGCGATGCCTTCACTACCGTCCAATCTCGCGACCACGCCCGACGAGATCGCCGGGTATCGGGTGGTGCGCCGGCTGGGTGAGTCGTCCTACCTCTGCCTTGCGCCTGGCGATCGTCATGTCGTGCTGAAGGGGTTGGACCCGGATTGCATCATCAAGGGCCAGTTGCACCCCAGCGTGAAGGAACGCCTTGCGCGCGTGCGCGAGTTGGCACACGCGGGCGTGACGAACCTCTATAGCGTCGAGCGCGACGATGGCGCCGTCTGGCTGGTGTGGGAACACGCCGATGCGCCGACGCTGGCCGATCTCATGTCGAGCGAGCCGTCGCAGCGGGACGTGTGGGTGGTGGCGCGGGAACTAATTCTGGCGGTCGAGTCGCTGCATGCGCGGGGCATCGTGCACGGCGCGATCCAAGAGCGCAACGTGATCGTCGAACGCTCGCGGCAGGTCCGGCTGACGCACGTCAGCCCGCTGCTCTACACCGATCCGGCCGACGACGCCGTTGCGCTGCTGGACCTGTTCGAGCGCATCGCGGCGCCACCGTTCGAACGATTGGCCGATCTGGCATCGAGCGCCCGTGGGCAGGCGCAACCGCTTCGCTGGGCACGAGGAGAACTCGCCGGGCTGATCGAAGAACGGCCGAGGAACACCGCCATGGCTGAAGCCGATGTTGCGCCACTGGAGTCATCGACGCGCAAGCCCATGCTGATCGCCGCGCTCCTGCTGGCTCTGATGGGGATCGCGTTCGCTTGTGGCGTGGTTTACGTGGTCGAGCAACGACCGCCCGCGAGCCCGCCAACCTTACTTGCGCGGTAAGCGGCCTCACTCCGCCGTACCACGGGCGGGCGAGCCGCCGGTGGCACGTCGTTTTGCAGAGCCTACTGCCGGCCTACCAGCGCCACGGCGCGGTCGATCAATCGTTGCGCAAATGCCGTCTTAGAACTCGCGGCCAGTGCTTCCGCCTGTCCATCCGGCGTGAGCAGCGTCGCCTCAATCGCGTCGGCGTCCATGGTCTCGGTGGGGTTGAACACCATCAGGTCGAGCCGTTTGCGGAGCATCTTCTCGCGCGCCCGGTCTAGGTCGCCACGATGTTCGAGGCTGAAGCCAACGATGCGCTGGTGCGGCGACTTAATTTGCGCCGCCGCTGCGACGATGTCGGTGGTCGGCTCCAGTTCCAGCGTCAGGTTCCCCAGCCGGCCGAGCTTGGAAGGCGACACGTTCTTCGGCCGATAGTCCGCCACCGCGGCGGCCATGATCAGCACGTCGCAACTCGGCAGGTGCGCCATCACCGCGTCGTGCATCTGCTGCGACGTCTCAACGTCCACCCGTTCCACGTCCGCGGGCATGGGTAGTGACACGGGACCTAAAATGAGCGTGACGGCGTGGCCCTGGGCGATCGCCGCGGTCGCGAGCGCCGCACCCATCTTCCCACTGCTGCGGTTGCCGATGTAGCGCACCGGGTCGATCGGCTCGCGCGTCGGCCCGGCGGTGATCAGGAATCGCAGGGGGGCGGGAATGGGTGTTCTCCTTACATAGCCGCCGGCTTGCCGGTGGTCTTCTCTTCCGTCATGCAAAACGACCACCGGCAAACCGGGGGCTATATGGTTGCGGATGATTCCTGTCGCGTCGTCACCTGCGGCCCCACGGGCGCGGGCAGGGCGCCGGGAACCGTCAGCATTCGAGTCACTTCCTCAACGATCACCGCGGGGTCGCTCAGTCGACCCGCGCCCACATTGCGGCAGGCCAGCCAGCCACTATCAGGACCGATGAACTGGTAACCCACCGACCGCAGCTTCGCGACGTTTTCCTGCGCGATCGGATGATCCCACATGCGGTTGTTCATCGCCGGCGCGAAAACGACCGGGCAGGCTGCAGCGCAGATCATCAGGCTGACCAGATCATCGCACAGCCCATGGGCGACCTTCGCGATGATGTTGTTGGTCGCGGGCCCGATTAGCATCAGGTTCGCCCGTTCCGTCAGTCCGATGTGCTGCGGGTCGCTCGTTTCGACCAGGTGAAACGTGTCCGTCCGTACCGGCCGACCCGATAACGCCTCGAACGTCAGCGGGGCGATGAACTTCTGGGCCTCGGCCGTCATGATGACGGTCACGCCCGCCCCCGCCTGCACCAGCTTCGAGACCACGTCGGCCATCTTGTAAGCCGCAATGCCCCCGCAGACCGCAACGTTGATTTCTCGGCTTTTTAGCGGTTTTCCGCCCGGTTCGACTGAAGGAGTGGAGGGCTGATGGACCATGACGGAATTTTAGCATCGCGGCGGCAGCTAGGCGAACGCGTTGACGAGTTCGGTAGGGTTCAAGCCATCATTCTGGGCAATCGGCATGGCTTATCAGACCCCAGGCGGTACATCGGGTTGGCTATCCATTTGCAACAGGATTCGCAATAATGTGGCCCGACGAGCGTTGGAAGGGTGACGGCCTATGACAGCGACTTCAATGCGAATAGTGGCCGCGCCGGCAGACGTGCCGCTGTCGGAGACCGATGACGAGTCGCTGGCGCTCCGTCTGAAGGACGGGGACGACGCGGCGTCCGAAGAGCTCGTCCGGCGATACGCCCAGCCTCTGTTGCGATACCTGCATCGCCTCAGTGGCAGTGAACACGCGGCCGAGGAACTGTTCCAGCAGACGTGGCTCAGCGTGCTGGAACACGTCGACCGGTTTAATCCGTCGGCGGGGGGTGGTTTCCGGGCGTGGCTGTACCGCATCGCGACCAACAAGGCCAACGATCTCTGGCGGTCGCGCGGGCGGGAGAAGAACGCCAAGGCCGGGCTGAAGCTCGTCACAGATGAATCGTTCCCCGACGCCAGCCACCGCATGGCCGGGTCGGAACAGGAACAAAAGCTCAAGCGAGCCCTGGCCCAGCTGCCCGAACCGCAACGGCAGGTACTGCTTTTGCGGTACTACAGCGAACTGAAGTTCGTTGAGATCGCCGAGATGCTGGGATGTCCGCTGAACACCGCCCTTGGGCGCATGCACAAGGCGATGCAGAAGTTGAAGCAGATGATGGAATAGGAAAAGTGGACGGTGGGCCGTGGTTCGTGGGCAGTTGGACTTTCTTCAACTAGCCACTGGCCACTACCCGCTGCAAAACAAAATGCCAAGCCTTCTCGAACAACTTGAGAACAACGAGGCCGTCCTGCTGATGTACCTGTCGGGCGAACTGCCGGACGAGGACCGGGACGAGGTCAAGCAGATGCTGTCGACGGACGCGCAGATGGCCGCCGAGCTGACGCGCCTGCGGGCGGCGCTGGCCGACAGTGACGCGTTGATCGCGTCGAGCGATGGCAATGCGCGGCTACCGATCGCCGCGGACGTCGCGGTACGCAACACGGTGCGCGCGATGCGGCAATGGCGGTTGACCCACCCGGAGAAGCCACCGCAACCGGTGGTCAAGGCCGGGTTGCCGTATCCCTGGTGGGCCTATCCCACCTCGGCGGCGGCCATGGTGCTGCTGGCGGCGCTGGCATGGTGGGGCATTCGCCCCGATGCGCCAGACCTGCGGATGTCGCATCTACCGATGCCATCGTTGACGTCGCAAACCGTGCCGGTCTTTGTCGAAGGGCCCGACGAGCGCGATGCGTTCGTCTCCGTCGATCCGCTCGACCAGGCGTACCTCGAATTGCGCAGCATTCACGATTTGGCCGAGGGACTGTAGTAGAAGTCGAGATCGAAATGCAGGACGACATGCCGAAGGGGCAGCGCCGGGCAGTCGCTTTTGCGGTGGTGCACGCCGAGTGGACGAAGAAGGACCGAACATGAATCGTGGGAAGCTTCTCATCATCGCCGTCGCATCGGTCTTGCTCTGTTCGCACGCGCACCTTGCGATGGCAGCCGACGACGGGCCACCGCCGAGCGAGCAGCGCGGCCCTAAGCGTGACGGCGGTGGGGGACCGGGCGGTGAGCGACCGGGCCTAGGGCGGTTCTCACCACCGACCGACGAGGAATGGCAGCAGATCGAGGCCTTCGCCGCCGAGAATTCTCCACGGCGCCTGACGCGATTGCAGCAGATGCGCGAGACGCAGGACCCGGCGTTGCGGGCCGTGCAGAACTTCCTCGTCACCCGTTATCGCGCGTTGCAGGCGATGAAGCAGCACGACCCCGACCTGTACGCCCGCCGGCTGGAGGGGCTGAAGGTGGAGGATAAAGTCTTCGGCGCCGTGGAGGATGGCGCCGGCGCCGCCGACGCGTCGCCCGATCAGAAGCAGGCGCTGCGGGAAGACGTGCGGTTGCTGGTCACGATGAACCTCGAGGAACGCGAGGAACGCATCAACCGTATGGCCGAGTTCCTCGAAGCGCAACGGCTGAAGCTGCTGGAGGACAAGGGACGCGAGGAAGAACTGACCGAAGAGAAGATGGCCGAGATCGAGCGCGACGGCGTGCGCAGCCTGCTTCCCGACCGCCCCTCCCACCGCCACCACGACAAGGACGGCAAACGTGGCGAACGAGGTGAACGCGGCGAAAAAGGCGACCGCGGCGATCTCCGCGGCCCACCCCCCGGTCCCGACGGTCCCCCGCCCGGCCAACCCTGATCGCACCGGCAGCCGGCACCGGTTCTAGTTTTTCTCTTCTGTAGGACAGGCATTCCTGCCTGTCTCTCCCCCCGTATTCTCTGCCTCTCTTCTGTGGCACAGGCATTCTTGCCTGTGTCTCTTCTGCCTTCTGTCTTTGGTGGGGCGGACATCCTCGTCGGTGCGTATCGACTTGACGCAACCCTTAACGAACTCCTCATCCTGACGTACTCCGAAGGATCTCTGCCCGCCCATGGCAAACACGGGGGGAGATCCTTCGGAGTCCCCCAGGATGACGGCTAGGCAATGTGCTGCTTTCTAGAGTGATAGACCCGTTCGTGCCTGTCTCGCGGCCAAGCCACGTTTCAATATCAGAGAGCCACGGTGAAAAGGCACGAAGCAGGACACGAAGAAATGCGACGGGTGTTGCGCCGCATCCACCTTAAATGCGCAGCGCCAGCGTAGAAATGGATAGTGCGTTCTTTGACAACCGAATAGCCGACACCGTGGCAGCGAGACACCTGTCGCCAACCTCGGATGGTGCGCATTGGTGCATAATGGTGCACAAGTTCGCGTGTTCGCTTACCCAAACCGCCGCGAACGCGCCTGCTCATCCACTGCTCCGCGTCTTTCTTCGTGACTTCGCGCCTTCGCGTCGCTTCGCGTTCGACACGCGCGCAACGCCGGACGCGCGGGAGCGAAAAATTGAGGCGTGTTTGAAATGTACGATCGAGGGCAGCAAAACAGAAGAAGGTCGCCTCCCTCCGAAGCGACCTCCCTCCACGCATCCTTGCGTGTTTCGATTGTCTGTACTGGCGTCGCCTTAGTACACCACGGCCATCGCGTCCTCGATGGCCTCGATGACCTGGCGTACGTGGAACGGCTTCTTCAGGTAGCCGTCGAAGCCTTGGGTGGTGAGGGCCTTGAGCTCGTCCTCGCTCATCTTGCCGCTCATCGCGATCACCTTGGTCAGCTGCAGGTCCGGGTTGGCCTTCACGTGCTTGGCCAGCTCGCGGCCGTCCAAGTCGCGCAGGTGCATGTCCAGCAGGATCACGTGTGGGCGGTACTTCTCGGCGCTGATGCCGGCGGCGAAGCCACCCTTGGCGACCTCGACCTCGTACTTGGCTTCACCTTCGAGGATCTTCTCGAGCACCTCGACGATGTCCTGCTCGTCGTCGACGATCATGATGCGGCTGCTGCCGGTCATCAGGCCGTTGAGCGGCATGCCGTGGTGCTTCATGAAGCGGATCAGCTGGTTCAGCGGGATCCGGCGGTCCTTGCTGCCCGGAATGCGGTAGCCGTGCAACGCGCCACTGTCGAACCATTTGGAAACGGTCCGTGGGGCGACATTACAGATCTTTGCGACTTCGCCGGTCGTCAGCACGTCTTTGACTTTCGTTGCGTTCATTGCGTTCTCTCCCGAGTTCCCTTGCGTCTCGCGTAGCGACCGACACCGTCGCCAACACTGTCTATATCGACCGCAACGGCTCTGCCTTTAGGTGCGGTGCGCACAAATTGCCGACCTGTGCGGGAGCATCGCCAACTGAAGGATTATCAGACGCAACCGATCCAAAGGCCCGCCGCCCACTATCGCGAGTGGTTTCGCTTCCGGTCGGCGGGCTGGAGAAGGGCGATTTCAACGCGATAGGCGACGGTGCCACCATGCGATATAGTCCCATCGCGCGCGATGGCGCCGCCGTACGATGTTGATCGCGGTAGCTCGAGCGCATTGTTGAAGGAACAGCACGATGGCGAAGGTTCGCAAGGCAGTGGTACCGGTGGCAGGCTTGGGGACTCGGCATTTCCCGGCGTCGCACGCCGTGAAGAAGGAGATGTTTCCGGTCGTGGGTGAGGACGGCATCGCCCGGGCGCTGTTCCACTATCACCTGCTGGAGATGGAGCAGGCCGGCATCGAAGAGATCTGCATCATTGTGCAGCCGGGCGACGAGGCGGTGATCCGCGCTTACCTGAACGGGCCGGACGACACCTACCTGAAGCGCCTCGATAAGTACCCGCAGCTGGCGGCCGAGGCCCGGCACATGCGGCAGCTGGGACAGCGCGTGACGTTCGCCGTGCAGCACCAGCAGGAAGGCTACGGCCACGCCGTCTTTCAAAGCCGCGCGTTTGCCGCCGGCGAACCGGTGCTGCTCTGCCTGGGCGACCACCTGTTCCGCGGCAAGCCGGTGTCACCGTATCGCGAACTGGCGGAGATGGCGGCGCGATCCGGTGGTAAGAGCGTGTCTGCGGTCAACCGCATCGGACCGGCCGAGCTGAAGGGCTTCGGCACAATCGCCGGCCGACGGCGTGCTGGCGACCCGAAGCTGATCGACGTTTCACTCATCATCGAAAAGCCCGACGTGGAAACCGCCCGCCAGAAGCTGCGCGTTGACGGCGTACCGGACGACGAGTTTCTCGGCTGGTTCGGCATGCACCTGCTGGCGCCGTCGATCTACGACATCCTCGAAGAGATGATCAAGAACGACGTCCGCGACAACCGTGAATTTCAGCTTACCCGCGCCCAGGAAATCCAACGGTCGCGCGAAGGGTACCTCGCATTGGAGATGCTGACCGCCAAGCGCTACGACTTCGGCATTCCCGACGACTTCGTCGCCAGCGTGCAGGCGTTTCGGGCTGACTGATTGCTTCGGACCAGGCCATGGCCCACCACGAGCGCATGCCTTGGATCACCAGCTGATCGTGAACGTGTCGGCCATGCCGATCTCGTCGCCTTCCAGCACGTCGGCCAGCACGCTGTAGCCCTCCAGGCGCAGCGCGATGTGAACGGTCATCCGGCGGTCATCCGGCACGTCCGCCGGCGTCGGATCGCGCACCGCCCGCTGCTGCGCCCGCGCCGCCGCCGCCTTGATCGCAGCATGTGCCGGCCGCATCATGGGCTCCAGCCAAGGGTTGGCAGCGTGAAGGGCCTCCAACGTAATTGCGCGTGCTTCGTCGGCGTTCATGGTGGGATTGTCCACCCGAAGTGGGTCGAACCGCAACCTACGCCTTCACGGTAAGTCGGCTGGCAGCCTCTTGCAGCAGAGTCGACTTCAACGGAACGCGGGGCACTGGGAAATGAAGAAACCCCTGCAAAGCAGGGGTTTCTTAAGTGGAGCCACGGAGAATCGAACTCCGATTTGCTGAATGCGATTCAGCCGTCATCCCGTTAGACCATGGCCCCGGGTACTGTGGGGGGCAATTGTAACGTGAGTACGAAAACGGTCAAGCGGCTTTGTCACTCGGTGCTGGGGCCGCTGTCGTCCGCCCTGCAGGTGGCTTTCGCACGTCTGGCGGGCGCGGCGAACCCTTCGCCACGTCTGAGATTGGCCATCCAACACCTCGCGCGGACGGTCCGACCCTTACATCGAATAATAATGTTACGTTTATCTTTGACGGGAAAATCACGCCGCCCGTATAGTGGAAATAACCAAACCGCGACGCAATGAATGGAGCTCCTGTAATGCGTAAGCGTGGTCCGGGAATGACGGAACTTGAATTGGAACCGTTGACTAGCCTGTTTCGCCTGCTGTCTGACAAAACCCGTTTGAACATCCTCCTGCTGCTGGCCAGCGGGGAGCGGAACGTCACGAGCCTATGTAACGAGCTTGGTCTTCCACAGCCCACGGTCAGCCATCATCTCGGGCTCTTGCGGATGAACAACCTGATCGCCAATCGCCGCGATGGGAAGCAGGTCTTCTACGGGTTGAACAATTCCGTCAACTCGTCGGACGGCAACACGTTGCTCGTCGCGCTCGAGTTGTTTGATCTGAAGATTATCGAGAAGGTTGCGTAGAGCGAAGCGCCCAACCGCGTTCCGGTTCTCCGCACATAGCCGCCAACGTGCCGGTGGGTCCATCGCGACATGCCGAAGCGCGCCAATCGCGTTATCGGTGCCCGCGCTGCGGTTCGGCGCCGCGGTTTGGTGTCGCGACTTCAGACCGATAGTTCCGCCCCGTCAGTTCGACGAACACGTCGGCGAGTGACGGGCGGCCGACCGACACCGAATCCACCAGCCCCGGCGCGGCCTCGATCAGCGCGGGCACGAACTCGTGCCCGCGCGGCCGCTGAAGGCGCAACGCGTCGCCCACGCGTTCCATTTCGATTCCCAGTTTTTCCCGCAGGCGATCGCGCAGCGCATCCGGCTGAGCCGACGTCAGCGTAATCACCTCGCCACGAATGCGCCCCTTCAGCGCCGCCGGGCTATCGCACGCCAGCAGGCGGCCGTCCATTAGGATCGCCAGGCGGTCGCACAGGTCGGCCTCCTCCATCAGATGCGTGGTGAGCAGGATCGTCACGTCCTGCTGCGCGCGGATGTCGTTCAGGAGTTGCCACAGGTCGAGCCGCGCCCCGGGATCGAGTCCGGTGCTGGGCTCATCGAGGATGAGCAGCTTCGGGCGATGCAGCAGGCCCTTGGCGATCTCGACGCGCCGTCGCATGCCACCGCTGAAGCGGTCCGTGCGCTCGTGGGCGCGGTCCAGCAAATTGACTGCCGCCAGCAGCGTCTCGATGCGTTCCTTCATTACCGGGCCGCTTAAGCCGTACAGCGCGGCCTGGCAGGCGAGGTTCTCGTAGGCGGTGAGTTGCTTGTCGAGCGCTGGCGATTGGAAGACGACACCGATGTCCCGCCGCACGCAATCGCGGTCGGTCGCGAGATTGTGACCGAGGACCGTCACCTTCCCCGACTGCGGCGGGATGAGGGTCGACAGCACGCGGAACAGCGTCGTCTTGCCACTGCCGTTGGGGCCAAGCAGGCCGAAGATCTCGCCCGTCGGCACCTGGAGCGACAGGTTGTCGATCGCGGTTCGGTCGCCATACGCGTACGAGAGATCCTCGATGGAGACGGCCGTCGTGCCGACGGTGGCGGTTGTGGGGGCGGCCGGGATGGATGGGGCGATCGCATGCATGAGATCAGGTCCAGTAAAGCAGCCAGAGGACGACGACGACGGCCGCGGTGACGAACTGCCAGTACAACGCGATCGCGCCGAACGCGTCGGTCGATAGCGACCGTCGAATCGTTCGCAGGATCAAGAGGATGCTCAGGAGCGCTAGGGCCAGCACGTGCAGCGCGAGCGTGCCGGCCAGCAGGTAATAGCAGCTGAGGTAGACGTTCGCCCATGGGCCGGATGTCGTCGTAGTCTCGGCCGCCGGGGTGTTGAGGAGCGTCGTCCACTGCCAAGCCAGAATGGCGAGAAACGTGATCGCCGTTGTGCTGGCGATCGCTGGCAGTACGAGCGATAGCCTTTCCGGCCCCTCTCTCGTGTACTCACGGGGGAGGTTGGGAGGGGGTGATTTCGACTGCTGGTGATGCTCGTCGTTCGAATGGCCCCCTCCCAACCTCCCCCGGAGTACCGGGAGAGGGGCAGGAGTGCGTCGTCCGGCGCTTGTGCGGAACCGGCGAGCGGCCAACGTCACCGCGGCACATCCAACCAGCATCACGCCCACCGCGATCACCGCGGCCGTCCCGTTCAAGATTGCACTGCTGTCGCGGAACAACTCGCCATTGCCACCGCGCAGCACGAGGTACGCCGCGATCAGGCCGCTGAAGAGCATCAGGTCGGCGGCCAGCAGCAGCAGCATGCCGAGGCGGGTGGGCGAGGGAAGGTCGGCCCACGTGGGCGAGGCCGCCACCGTCGTCGACTCAAGGCGATCGGCGAGTGGGGTGATCATGGAGCGTAGGTGAACGTAACCTCAGGAGTCGGCGTGCCGTCGGTAATCGTGATCGTTTCCTGCAACTCGCCGTAGCGTTCGTGCCACGCCGTCAGCGTATACGTGCCGACCGGCAGGTTCGTCAGCTCGAAGCTGCCGTCGTTGCCGGTGACGTGGAAGAACGGGTGCGGGAAGACGCCCACATAGGCGTTCATCCACGGGTGAATGTCGCACTTGAAGCGCACGAACTCGGGGTGCTCGAACGTCACCTGCTGCTCGTCGGGGCCCGGCATATTCAGGTTGCGCGACTTGTTCTTCGACGGCGTGAAGTGGACGTTGTGAATCGTCGGGTCGCTCGATCGCACGGTCAACGGCTGCCCCGCCTGCACCGCGACCACGTGCGGCACGTACTGGCAACCCACCTGGTCCAGCGCCGGTGGCGTGCTGCGCGGCAGCGGGTCGGCGCTAACGCCGCTCAGCGAGACGATGACGTTCGCCAGCGTGCCGTTGTCGTTCAGGACGACCGACTCTTCCTTCATCGGCTTGGCCGTCCCGTGGCAGGGCTGGTTGGCGATCTCCTTCATCACCGGCGGGGTGCCGGTGAACTTCACCGCGCCGCGCACCGTGGCTGTACCGGCGGCTACCTTCGGCAGGGCGGATGCCGCGCTTTCGGATTGGCTGGAAGTCGACTCGCCGCATCCACCGATGAGCGTCGCGAGGCCAAAGGACAGCAGCAAAGCCGAACAGCGAACGGAAGTCACGCACCACGCAGCAGGCATCACGGAAATCACCTCTTGTCGAGCATCATCGCGCCCAGGATCAACGGCAGGTAGATGATGGAAGCGAAGAACAACCGCCGGGCGTCGAGCCGCGTCTTGTGCACCGCGCATACGACGCCAAACCACAGGAAACCGAACCCCAGCACCGCCGCCGACACCGCGTACAGCCGGCCGAACAACACCGGGTTCAGCACGGCCGGCAAGACGCTGACCGCGATCAGCGCAATCGTGTACAGGATGATCATCCGGCTGGTCATCGACAGTTTCGGGTCGACCGACGGCAGCATCATGAATCCGCCCGCCTCGTAGTCCTTGCGGTACATGATCGCGATCGCGAGGAAGTGCGGCATCTGCCACAGGAACAAGATGCCAAACAGCGCCGCCGCCTCGATCGAGATGTCGTTGGTGACGGCCGTCCAGCCCATCATTGGGGGAATCGCGCCCGGCACGGCGCCAACGACCGTGTTAAGGGTGCTGTAGCGCTTCATCGGGGTGTAGATGAAGATGTACGACAGCATCGTGAACGCGCCCAGGAACGCCGTCAGCACGTTCACGAATAGCGCCAGGTGCAGCACGCCGACGATGCCCAACGCCAGGCCGAACCACATCGCCTCACCCAATCCCAACCGGCCGGCGGCCAGGGGGCGGTTGCGCGTGCGGGGCATGAGGGCGTCGTACTCGCGCTCGATGTACTGGTTGAAGACGCTGGCGCTGGCGGCGCACAGCGTAGTGCCGAACAGCGCGTTCACCAGCAGCAGCCAGTTCACGCCCTCGAACGACGCCATGTAGAAACCAACCATCGTCGTGATGACGACCAGCAGGTTCATGCGCGGCTTGGTCAGTTCGTAAAAGTCGACCGCGCGCGATCGCACGCGCTGCGAGACGACCGCCTCGGCCACGTCGTCGAGCAGGGGCGATGCGTTCAGTATGTCGGGCATGTCGGCAACTGGTTTCATGTATATCTGCTCGTAGAGGCGACACGCGTGTCGCCCGCTTCTCGGTCTTTACGCGAACGCCGACCAGGGCGAGCAAGCTCGCGGCTAAACGGTGGCGTACTGGGCTTCGGTATCAACGAACTTGTCCAACGCCTGATTCTGCGGGGTCGGCCGGGCCCAATATAGCCGAATCGCCATGATTGTCAGCACGAACGACGTCGCCAGCACCAGGGCCCCGCACGCCACGTGCAGCGTGGCGATGTCGGCGGGTTTGCCCTTCAGAACGGTGTAAACGCCGAGCGTTACCTGCGTTACCAGCAGCAACAGCAACACCGTTGCCCAGGGAAGCAGCACGCGGTCGGCCCGGTGCCGCACGAAGATCGCGCCCACCAGCGTCAGGATGGCCGACGTCACGAAGATCGCGCCCACGCGATGCCCGAAGTGCAGCCAGATTTGGGTGAGCGATTCGACCGGCTGGATGTGCAGTTCCCAGGCGCGAATCTTGTTCACCGCCAGCAAACCCTCTTCCGAGACGGGCGGTAGCAATCGACCGTATGCGAACGGCAGGTCGGGAATGGCTAGCCCCGCGTCGTAGTGACGCATCAGGGCGCCGATGATGAGCTGCAGGTAAATCATCCCCGTCGCCGCCAGCGCAGCGATGATGAGGAACCGCCCTCGGCTGAGCGTGATGAGCGGCGGCGTCTGCCGTAGCCACCAGGAACTGGTCACGATCACCAGCAGCGTCGCCAGGCAGAAGAACGCCTGCGCCACGCAGGCATGCACCACCGCCAGCTTCAGGTCGACCCATACCACCCGCAGGCCCCCCAGCACGCCCTGAAAGATCACCAGCGCCAGCACGCCCGTCGCCAGCCATCGCACCCATCGCCGGCCCTCGGTTCGCCAGGCGATGATCGTCACGACGATCGCCAGGAATCCGACGAACGACGCCAGCAAGCGGTGCGAATGTTCGTAGAAGATGCCGCCCTTGTCCGGCCCCAGCCATTGGCTGAAGGGGAAGGCAAACATGTTGTAGCCGTAGCTGTTAGGCCAGTCGGGCACGCTCATGCCGGCGCCGTGCGAGGTCACCAGGCCGCCCATGAAGATGAGCGGGAAGGTCGAGAGCGCCGTCACCCACGCCGCGCGGTGCAACCACGGGTTGTACGGGGCGCGTGGCTCGACGAACTCGGGCTCGCTACGGAAGGGCAGGCGATGGTCGATCGAATGGCTCATGACACGGGCCGCGATTGCGGCAGGAAGTCGTCGTCGCCGGACAACGGGTTGTTGTACTCGTACGCTCCATGATAGACACTCGGCCGGCTTTCAAAATTTTCGCGAATCGGTGGGCTCGCAGCGTCCGTCCATTCCAGCGTCGTCGCGTTCCACGGGTTCGCCGGCGCCGCTTTGCCCCAGATGAGGCTGCCGAAGAAATTTACCACCAACGGCAGTTGGGCGACGCCGAGCGCGAAGGCGCTGATCGTGATGAAGACGTTCAACGGCTGAAGGTCCTTAAAGCTTTCCAGGTGCGAGATGTCAAAGTACCGCCGCGGCACACCGCGAATGCCGAGGATGTGCATGGGGAAGAAGACGCAGTTGAACGCGACGTAACTGCCGAAGAAGTGGACCTTGCCGAGCGTCTCGTTCATCATTCGGCCGAAGAACTTCGGGTACCAGTAGTAGATCGCCGCGAACAGCCCAAACGTGCTGCCACCGAACAGCACGTAGTGAATGTGGGCGACGACGAAGTAGGTGTCGTGCAGATGCACGTTGACCGCCGTGCTCGCCAGGAAGAGGCCCGAGAGGCCACCGATGACGAAGAGGCTGACGAACGCGACCGCGTTCCACATGGCGGTGGTGAAGTGGATGTTGCCGCCCCACAGCGTGCCGAGCCAGTTGAAGACCTTGATGCCGCTGGGCACGGCGATGAACATCGTGCTGAGCGCGAACGCGGTTCCCAGCGCCGGGTTCATACCGCTTTGAAACATGTGGTGGGCCCAGACGAAAAAGCCTAGGAACGTGATGGCGGCCAGCGCATAGATCATCGGCCGATAGCCGAAGACGGGCTTCCGCGCAAACACGCTAAGGATGTCGCTGACCATCCCAAACGCCGGCAGAATCATGATGTAGACGGCCGGGTGACTGTAGAACCAGAACAAATGCTGATGCAGCAACGGCGAACCCCCACCGGCGACGGCGGGGTGGACGCGGCTTTCCGCTAACCAGTCGCCCGGCAGGAAGAACGACGTGAGCCGATGATGATCTAGAAGGTTCATCACCAGCGCTCCCGTGAGCACCGGCGTCGCCAGCAACACGAGCACGGCGGTGAACAGCAGGCTCCAGACGCTCAGCGGCAGGCGCGACGGCGTCATCCCCGGACAGCGGAACAGCACGATCGTCGCAAGGTAATTGATGGCGCCCAGAAGCGTCGCGATGCCCACCAGCAGCAGGCTGACGAACCAGCAGGCCTGCCCGTCGAACGCCACCCCCTGCATGACCAGAACCGTCACGACCGCGGCGATCACAGCAAACGGGACTGCGGCCCATCTCGATCGAAGCACATTCGTGGCGACGAAACCCCAGAGAAATAGCGCCGCTGTCGACACCATTACTAGCGGAATCACCGGCCAACCCGATTGCGGCGCACTGCCCGCGCCCCAGATGGCGCTCAGCGGCGGGTAACCCGTCCAACCCGTCTCCACCGCGCCGCCCGGCAGGAACGGGCCGGTGAACAGCACCGCGCCCGCGAGCAGCGTCGTCCAGACCGAAAGCCCCCCCAGCACCGGGAACGCCATGCGCGGCGCGCCGATCTTCAGCGGGATGAGGTAGTTGCCGAACGCGCCGACGAGCAGTGGGATGATCACGAGGAAGATCATCACCGTCGCGTGCAGGCTGAACGTCGCGTTGTACACGTCCGGCGGCATCTGCCCGTTGGGCCAACCGAAGATCAACTCGGCCAGTGGCATCGGCATGCCGTCGGTCGCGCCGGGCCAGGCCAGTTGCCACCGCATCGCCATCGCCAGCAGCCCACCGAGCGCGAAGAACCCCAGCCCCATGAACAGGAACTGCAGGCCGATCACCTTGTGGTCGGTGCTGAAGATGTCGCGAAGGCGGAGGGTCATTCCGGTCCCGCTCCTGCCTGCGTCGCGAAGGCAAGGTAAGGGCGTTCTTGAATGACCAATGTCCAAATCCGAATGACCAATGAATGTCCAAGCACCAATGTCCAATGAAGAGGTGCTTCGGGTTGGGCATTCGTCATTGGGATTTGATTGGTCATTCGGGTTTGGTCATTGGTCATTTTCTTCCCCCGTTTGCCCATTCCGCCGCCGACACGATGCGGAGCCGGGCGTTCATCTTGTAGTGACCGCTGCCGCACAGTTCTTGGCAGACAAGGTCGAAGTAGCCGGTCGGACTGACGTCGCTCGTCTGCGTCGCAGTGAAGTTGATCGTGCCGATCAGCCCTGGCACCGCGTCCATCTTCACGCGCAGCAGCGGGATCGACACGTTGTGGATCACATCACGGCTACCGATCTGCAACTCGATCGGCCGATCGACCGGCAGCACGAGGTCGCGCGCTAGTGCGTTCTCCCAATCATCGTCGGCACCAGCGGGGTCGGTGAAGTCTTTCCCCAGCGGGTTGATCTGCTCGACGTATGCGTTGATCGCCTCGACCGCGGTCTCGCGCGGCAACGCCGCCGGCCCACTGACGCCACGGAAGCGCTCGCCGTCCGGCCAGCGGGTGTCGGTTGGCTTCGGGTAGGTCAGGTAGCGGCCTAGCACACCATCGGGACCGGGATAGATGACGTTCCACTTGAACTGCTGTCCGATCACCATCGCCCGGACTAGCGGAAGCGCGTCCGCCACGGTGCGGGGTGTGTCGGTTCGCTGATACTTGTCCCAAACGCGCGTGCTGAGCACCGCCAATCCGGTCAACACGCCCGCGGTGAACAGGGTCCAGCCGATCTCGAGCCGTGTGTAACCGTGGATGAACTTGGCCGTCCGCTGGCCTTTGCGGTGACGGTATCGCACCAGGAAAAACGCCAGTGCCGCGTGAACGCCAACCAAAACTGCGACCGAAATACAGAAAATTAGCGTAAAAAGGTCGTCAATCGCACGTCCATTGCGCGAATGGTCGGGCGGCAACCACCAGGTGGCGGTAACCATTGCCGCATGCAACATGACGCAAGGTCCATTCATGGAAGAGACCGCTTCTCCACCCGTCTAGACTGGCCGCTTTCGTGGCCCGATATTCCAAAGGTTACTGGAGAACCCATTCGCATCCATGCCCATCTCAAGTTTAGGCATGCGCAGTAGCGTCGCCACATACGTCCAATGTCAAAACTGCTGAACGAAAGCTATCCCCGTGAGCACCCGTCGACCGATAAACCCGATACAGCATCCTTTGGAGTCCGCACACGATGGCAAAGCGTACGATAACCGCGATCCTGGCAGCCGCGACGATGGTGGGGGTTGGCGCCTGCGCGCCGAAGGACCCCAACAGCGCCAAGGTGCGCGCCAAGACCAACATCGTCGGCGATCCCGTCGACGACTTCGGTACGAAGAAGGATCCGGAGATCGCGGCCTCCACGCACTTGGCGGCGGGGCAGATGTCCGAGAATCAGGGTGACCTGGCCGCTGCGGTGGAACAGTACGAGAAGACGCTGGCGATCGACCCCAAACAGCCGCGCGCCTGGTACCTGCTGGCGGCCCTGCGGGCGCGCATGGGGCAGTACGACGCGTCGATCACGGCGTGGCAGCGCTACCTGAAGCTCGTCGGGAACGACGCCGCTGCGTATGCGAACATGGGTTTCACCTACGACTTGGCCGACCGATTCAGCGACGCTGAGGCGGCCTACAAACAGGCGATCGCGATCGACCCAATGCACAAGGCGACGCGCGTGAACTATGGCCTGATGCTCGCCAAGGCGGGTCAGATCGACGCCGCCACGAGCCACTTCGCCGCTGTGCTGCCACCGGCGGCCGTGCAGTACAACCTGGCGTCGTTCCACGAGCAGCAGGGCGACATCGACGCCGCCCGCGTCGCTTACAGCGCGGCGCTGAAGATCGACCCGAACTTCCGGGACGCCAAGGTTCGCCTGGCGGCGCTGCCGACCACGCGCCCCGTGACGCAGCAGTCAGCCAGCGGGGAGTAGGGTGGCGTGGGAACGAAGCAACGGGCCGCTAAAACGGCCAGTCCTGTAAAGTAATGCGAACACTCCCGCTTAAGGCTCCATCGAATCTCGTACACCCGTACTGGCCGCTTTAGCGGCCAGTTCTTCAAGCACTTACAGTTCTCAAAAGAAAAGGCCGGGCCGCTTCACGCGGCCCGGCCTTCTTCGATTTAGATGTCGGCCAGTCGAACCGACCGACCAATCCAGATCTGCCACGCTATCGCGGGAACGCGGCGCCGATCGGCGTTTCCGCACCCCGCGCGGTCGGGGGCGTCAGGGTCTGCTGCAGCTTCTGGAACTCCGGATCGCGGCGGTCGGCATCGAAGCTGCGCTCGGCCAGCGCGCTCTGGTCGTTCATGACCAGCACTGACGCGTTGTCGCGAATGTCGACCACCGTGTGACCGGTCGAGTAGTCGATGTCACCGTCGCGGGTGCCGATTGTGTCGCCGGGGTAGACCGTGAAGTCCTTCGAGTTCAACCGGCCGTCCTGCCAGCGGAAGACGCGCATTGTCGCGCGGTTCTGCAGCACGCTGGCAATGAAGAACTGCGTGCGGGTCGCGATCATCACGGGTTCGGTCCAGGCGCTGGCCTGCTTTTCGTCCTGCTTGATCGCGAAGACCTTCACAACGTCCGGGCCGGCCAGGTTTGTGTTGTAGACCGGGTTCTTCATCGAATAGCGGATGCGGTAGCGGTAGGACTTGCCCGGCTCCACGGTGTCGTCGTGCACCCAGGTCACCACGTCCTGCATCTGCGGCGCCGGGACGAACTGCCCCTGCGGCACCTGACCCGCCTGCGGGGCCGGGTTGCCGGGTGCGCCGGGCTGACCCATCATGCCGGGCATGGGATACGGCGGTGCACCACCGGGCGGTCCACCGAATCGTGGGTCGTAGCCACCACCGATCGGGGGACGATAGCCACCCGGGCGGTTCGGATCGTACGCTTGGAAACGGGGTGCGCCGGGCGGCGGACCACCGGGACCACCCGGGCCACCCGGGTTGCGCTGCTGGCGGCGCATCTGCTGTTCCTGCATTTGCTGTTCGCGCCGTGCCTTGGCGGCCGCAGCCTTCTGCTCGCGTTCCGCGGCGAGGCGGGCGCGGATCTCAGCGGGGGTCTCCTTGCGGTTCGGGTCGTCCATGCCCGGTGGGGGCATCATCTCTCCGTCGCCGAACATGTTGTTGGGGTTATTCGGGTCGTTCCCACCGATCGGCGCGACGACCATGCCCGGCTCGTGCCACGGTTCACCGCCACCCACCACGTAGAACGGTGGCTGGAGGATGTCACCCTGATGCGTCTCGGCCCATTGCTGGAACGCCAACTGCACGCCCGGTGGCATCGCGGCGGCAGGCACGGGCAGCGTCGCGACGGTCGGCAGGGACTTGAGCGTCACGCGGTTGCCCCAGGTCGGCTTGCCGTCCGGGCCGGTGCCGGTCTGCTCCTCACGCTCGGCCGTCACATCCAAAAATAGCGTCAGCTGCGCAGCCTGTGGGACGTTCGGGGGCACCAGACCGGCGTTGCGCCACTCCTGCGCCAGGTCCTTCATCGAGATGCGGAAGAAGGCGCTGGCCCAATCGCGGTCGGCCAGCCCCTGCGCGGGCTGCACCTGCTGCCCGTTGGGGTCCATCATCATCGGGTTCATCATGTTCGGGTCGCCGGCCATCTGACCGTTCGGGTCGGCGTTCGGTGGGGCAGGCATCTGCACCATCGAACGGCCCTTCGAGACCGACTGGGCACCCAGCGGCTTGGCAGGGGGCAGATTGACGAGCTTCACGTTCGAGTCGCGATTGACTTCCCCGCCCTCAGGACCGGGGCCCGGCGTGGGGGTGATCGATCCCTCGGGCACCGTGGGCGCAAACGCGCCGGCAAACCGCTGAACCTCGACGTCCTTATTCCCAATCGTCGCCAGGAACTTGTCGTCGAACGGTTCGATCCGCATGTCCAGGCCGGTCGAGCGTTCCATCTCCGAGTTCAGGTTGGCGGCAACCTTGTCGCGGATCTCGTCGTCGACCTCCGACGCCGTCAGCTCGCGCGTGCCGATCGTCACCGTCGCCGGTGGCGTCAGCACGTAACCGTAGATCATGTAGAGCACGAAGACGGCCCCAAGGCCGAGCACGATCCATTGCACGTGCTTTTCGAGCAGGTCGAGTACTTTTTGCATGCTACACCTGATTCCGTTGTACGTCCGCGATCCGCTTGTTGCCGATCGCAGCTTCTCGTCCTTGCGACACCCGCATCACTGAACGCGCGGCCATCGACCGTGCCCCCGACGGGCGTCCCTATCCTTCCGTTCCGGCCGGTGGTGGGTCGGCGATGCCCAGCGACCGCTTCACGGCCGCGGGCATCAGCGGTTCAGTCCACTTACGCAGGAACAGCATCTCGCAGTGCATCGTCACGCGCACGACGGGCGCCGACCCGTAAATGAACCCAGCGGCCTTTTGCTGGTTCAGGTCAACCGGTTCCATGTCGATCGAGTGCACCGCGACGAACTTCTCACGTGTCAGCTCGGCCAGCAGTTCGGGCAGGCGGGCGGCATCGACGTCGGCCACCAACACGAACTCGTGCACGTCGTACAGGCCGTTGGTCACACGACCGGTCGGCGAGCGGGTGAAGTCGAAGGTGAGCGCCTCGGTGGGGTCGGAGACCTTGGCACCCGTGCCGGCGGCTTCCTCACCACCACCCATGCCGCCCATGCCCATCATGCCCGGAGGGCCACCCATTCCAAATCGGCCAGCGCCGGCCGCACTGGCGGCCCCGGTGGTGCCCAGTGGCGTGAGCGGGACGTTCAGTTGGATCAGCTGCTTCACCGGCGCATCGATGATGCCGCTCTGTGACGACGCGTTGGTTGCGGCAATCGCGCGGGCGACGTCCTGCTGGATCCAGAGGCTCACCTGCGAGGTCCAGATGTCCTCCTCGCGCGGCGGGGTGTTCGGCTGCAGCGCGGGGTTCAGCGTGAGCGCGCCGGGCAGCAGGTAAATCTTGGCCTGCTCTGCGGTCTGCCGGCGCATCTGCTCGGGCAGCTTCGAGGCCTCGGTGACAAAATCGTTGCTGACCTGCTCGGCATTGGCGGGCTGGCCGTTGATCGTAACGATCTTGGGGATGTACTTGTCTGCCCACATCTGGTCCTGCGCCAGCGTGATCTGCTCGGGGCTGGGGGGCTGGGCGGACTTCAGGATGCCGACGGGGATGTTGAACTCGGGTGCCAGGCGGTTGTTCAGTTCCCACGGCATCGCGAACGCGGCGCGGTAGGCGTTTAGGAAGTCGAGCTTCTTCACGTCACCGGAACGCGGCACCGAACCCGGCACCAGCAGCGGGCGCTGGTTGACGTTGATGGCGGCGGTGAACAGGCGCTGGCTGACCGACTTCATCTGCTCGGTCGCCTCGGTGCCCTGCTTGATCAACGTCTGGTTCGGGAACGGTCGAAGCGGCACCTGTTCGGTGCTGTTGGGGTCGAGATTGGGCAGGTAACGCGTCTTGCGCGCCAAGCCCTCCAGCGACGTGTTGACTGCCTTACGCGCGTTCATGCGCGACTGCAGCGCCTCGACCCACGCGTCGGCGGGCCAGATGGAGGCGATGAGGGCGATCAGGATCACCACGCCGCAGGCGATGCTGATCGCGTTCTTTTTAGCGATGTCTTTCCACATGGGGGATGCTCCGCAATGGTATCGTCAGTCGCGGGCCCGGGCGTGCAGCTGTCGCGGCACGCTCGGGCCCGAAGTTCGAGGGCCTACTCCGCCAGGGCCGTCTCGGCCGGCGCTGCGGGCGCCGGGGGTGGTGGGTCGAGCACGACGACGAACACGACGGTGACGTCGGTATCGTTCCGAATGTTCTCACCGGTCAACGGGTCGGTGAACGGGTCGATTAGTTCGACCTGGTTCGTCTCGTTGGGAATCTGCGGCCGTTGGACGACCGGCTGCTGCTGGCCCTCTCCCCCTTCGGGGTTGAAGTTGCCACCCATCTGCGGCGGTCGACCGACGGTGCGGCCCGGGTTGAAGCCACCGGGGTTGAAACCGCCGCCAGGATTGAACCCCGGACCGCCCGGGTTGAAGCCACCCATCGGTGGGCGCTGGCCGCCCCAGCCACCGCCACCACCGCCGTTGACGTTGTTGCGGGGATCGTTGGCGCCGGCGCGGGCATTGACGGGCGTGGTGGTCAGGATGCCGGCGCGGGCGACGTAGTAATTGCGGCCGGCCAGCGCCTGATCGACCGTAATCGCGCGCAACGCGCGGATGAACGTGTCGTTGACGAACGTGAAGCCTTGGGCGTTGGGCGTACGCAGGTTCAGCGTGATCAACAGCCCGCGTTGCGGGCCGGCGGTCGTGCCCTCGGCGGGGGCACCCGTCTCACCACCCATGCCCATGCCCATATCCATACCCATCATGTCGGGCGGTCCACCCATGGGGGCAAACCGACCGGCAGCGGCGCCGCGCCCTGCGCCTCCACCACCGGGCTGCGAGGCAACCATGCCTTTGAAGTCCGAATCGTTGGCAGCGAGGATCGCGCTCAGGTCGCTGATGTAGGTCGACGACAGCTGTTCGACGAAGATCTGCCGACGCTCGTTGCGCGGGATCACCTTGATCTTGGCGACGTCGTCGCCCATCAGCTCCGGTTGCGGCTGGGCCGTCATCAGGGCCGCGTGCAGGTCGCTGAGCAGGCTGGCCCAGGTGTGGCGGTACTTCTCCAGCGAGCGCACGTTCAGCACGAGATTGCGGTCGGGGCCACCTTCCTGCTCGATCGTGTTCCAGGCGCCGTCATTGGCCTGCGCCTTCGACTGAATGGCAGCGATCTGGCTCTGCGTGCTGGCGGCGTTGCTGAGCTTCAGGTCCTCCAACTGCGTCGCGCCCATCTTGATGCCCGCGCCCAGCACGAACAGCGCGGCTGCGGCGCCGAACCACTTCGTCTTGTCGCGCCACATCTTCTCGCGCTGGATGGCAGCGGGCAGCAGCGAACTGACGATCTTGCCCTCGCCCATCGCCTGCAGCGCCAGGCCGTAGGCCCCAACGCTCGACAGCAGGTTCTCACTGTAGTTCGTCGCAATGCGCGAGTCGGCGGGTGGGGCGGCGGCGAGACGGTCGATCTTCTGCACGTCCAGCTGCAGGTTCTGCGACAAATACTTCTGCAGCGACGGCAAGCGGAACGTGCCACCGAGCGCCAACACCTTGGTGATGCGCGAGTCGCGGTTGACCGAGGAGTAGAACCCGATCGACCGCTGAATCTCACCCACGAGGTCGGCGAAGACCGGCTTCATGGCCTGCATGATCTGCCGGGCGTACTTGCTGGTGGCGGCGTTGCGCTTCAGCTCTTCGGCCTTGGCGAAGTTCAGCTTGAACGCCTTCACGAGCGCTTCGGTGAAGTTGTTGCCACCGATCGGGATCGACCGCAGCCAGATGCGCTCGCCGTCGGCGATGATCAGGTCGGCGTTCTCGGCGCCGAGGTCGATGATCATCGTGGTGCCGTCGATCTGCCCGTCGTGGTACATCGCGTTGTAGACGGCCAGCGGGTTCATCTGCACGACCTGCACGTTCAGGTCGACGTCGGTGAAGTACCCGATGTGCTGCGCGATCAGCTCCTTGCGCATCGCGAAGATGCCGACCTCGACGTCGGGGCTCTCGGGCTCGCGGAAGAGCTGGTAGGACCACTCGACGTCGTCGAGCGGGAAGGGGATCTGCTGGATCGCCTCGAAGCGGACGATCTCGGGGATCTTCTTCTCCTCGACGGGCGGCAGCTTGATGAAGCGGGCGAAGCTCTGCTGCCCGCTGACGCCGATCGCCGCGATGCCACCCTTCTGCGGGTGGCGCTGGACGAAGTTGGCCAGCGCGGTCTGGATGAGCGACTCGCGGTTGTCGCCGGCGCTGGAGAGGACGGTCTCGTGTTCGACGACCTCGAAGTCGTCGATGCGGTAACCGGCGCCGTCGGGAACGAGCTTGACCGCCTTCAGTGCGCGGTTGCCGACATCAATGCCCCAGGCGAAACGAGCGGTGGCCATTCGATGCTCCTCTGCTGTCTCCTCGCGAGCCGTCAGGAAAGGATTCGGTTCCGGCGTGCGTCGGAGACCGCTGACGACTTCGGTTGCGTGGGGCGGCCCGGGTGAAAGGTGTGAGACCGGCCGCCACCGGTGCGAAAGTCTATGGTGTAACCGTTCTTGGGCGCGCGTACAACTAACGCTTCGCGCGCCGACAACGGCCTTATATTATTGGACGCGAAAGGGCACCTGAAGTTCAACATCGTTCTTGGATTCACGATGTTTTTTCAGCTGCCCCGAAAGACAACCAGATGATAGGCATCGTGCAGCGGGTAATCGAGGCTCGCGTGACCGTAAATGGTGACGTCATCGGCCAAATCGAGCGTGGCTTGGTCGTGCTGCTAAGCGTGCACGCCGACGACGCGCCAGCGGACGTTACGTGGACCGCCAGCAAGCTGGCGTCGCTTCGCATTTTCCCCGAGGGGGATAAGCACTACCACCTAGACGTAACCGAGGCCGGCGGGTCAATCTTGCTGATCAGCAACTTCACGGTAGCCGCCGCGACGCGCCAGGGCCGCCGCCCCAGCCTCGATGCTGCCGCCAAGGGCGACGCCGGACAGAGATTGTTCGATTCGGTCGTGTCGACGTTGCGCGATGCAGGCGTTCGGGTGGAAACGGGCCGATTCGGGGCGGAGATGCTCGTTCACATCATCAACGACGGTCCAGCGACGTTCATCGTCGACAGTCGCCATTCACGCGGGTGAGGGCCTGAGCGGTGCTTCGCGGGCGTGGGGCTGCTAAGGTGTGCCGTGGAAAGCGCCTATGGAACTGCCCATTTTGAACTTCGTGCCACCCGTGTCGCCAAGCGACCTCGTGCGGCACTACCACAAGTTGGTGCACGACTTCACCGCCGCGCTCGCTGAGCCGGAGCAGATTGACATCGGTGTGGCGTTCTGCAATCCGGAACTGCCTGACGTGACGGAAGCGAACGGTGTCTTTGACGCCGCGCTGTCACCCGATGTTGCTGCGGGTGCCGCGATCGAGAAGGTGGAAGCATTTTTTCGCGAGCGGGGCGTTCGGCCGTTGCGTTGGGTGATGAATTCGTCAGCACCGATGTCGCAGACGGCGCCGGTGATTAGCGAACTGAGCAAGCGAGGGTTCGTCCGGCGTGAGACCGATATCCTGCACCTGACCGGCCGGGCTGCGATCGAACTGGCTGACGTTCCCGACCTAATGATCATTCCCGCCAGGTCGGCGTTTCGACATGCGCAGGAACTGGCGATGGAGTCGACTGACAACAAGGCCACTGCCGCAAGGGCGATGGTGCAGCATCTGGATGTGCCGCGGTTCGACGCTTTGCTGGCGTTGGTGGATGGCCGGGCGATTGGACGCATCGGGGTGCTGGCGGTGGGGGACTTGGGGTTGGTTGCGCACCTGTACGTCTCGCCGGCGCACCGCGAACGTGGGATCGAGTCGATTTTGCTCTCGCGGGCAATCGACTTTTGTGCGCGTAGTGGGTTCAAACATGTGCTGGCGGGGGATGATGGTGCGCGTCGTCCGCTCTTGGAGCGCAACGGTTTCGAAAGGGTGGGAGCGTTCAATGAGTTCGTGCGATAGTAGACCCAGATAAACCCGGGCTTGCCCAGAGGACCGAAGCTCCCCCGGGCACGCTCGGGGCTATATGGGTGGCAATGCCAAAGAATGAAACGCCAGAAGCTGGCTTGCCCACCGGGCTCGACCGCGTGACAATGGGGGCGCTTTCGTTCGAACTGTACGTGACCACGCTGGGGAACATCACACATGCGACCAGAAGAACTAGAGGCCGGCTCATCCCTTCGCCGGGCGCGGGAGGCGAAGGGCACGAACCTGTTTCGCCAACTCGACGCGCCGCGCATCGTGGCGACCGGCGAGACGCTCGCCAAGCGCATCCACGAGCGGTTCCCACAGTCGAACCTCGCCGCGGTCGCGACCGATCTGGTGGCCGTGTCGCGCGACGCGAGCCAACTCGCGGGTCAGTTGGCGCAGCCGATGGTCGGGTGGCGGGCGCTGTCGATCACGCTGACGGTGGCGTTGCTAGTCCTGGTGATCGTGGTGGCGTTGAACCTGCGCGTGTCGTTGCACGTCGGCGACGCGATCCAGCTCGTTCAGGGGATCGAGGCGCTGATCAACGACATTGTCTTCGCCGGCATCGCGATCTGGTTCGCGTTCTCGATCGAAACGCGACGTAAGCGGGGGAAGGCGCTGCGATTCATCTCGCAGCTGCGCTCGCTGGCCCACGTGATCGACATGCACCAGTTGGACAAGGACCCCGACCGCTACGATCCGAACTACAAGTCGACCGCGTCGTCCCCGAAGCCCGACATGACGCCGGCGCAGCTCATGCGGTACCTGGACTACTGCAGCGAGATGCTGGCGATCCTCGGCAAGCTGGCGGCGTTGTGCGCCCAGCGCTCCAGCGACCCGCCGACGCTGGCCGCGGTGAATGAATTGGAAGACCTGTCGAGTGGCCTGTCCCGCAAGGTGTGGCAGAAGATCATGATTCTCGACCGCATGCTCGCTCAAAGGCCGGCTTGATCATCACGTCATCGTGCGACGGGTGCGGGTGGCGGCGAGGTTAAGTCGACCGGGGCGCCACCGGCCAGTTGCCGGTAGAGCGTGCGGTACTGCTGGACCATGTGGCTGAGCGAGAAGTGCGCGTAAGCCTCACCCCGCGCGGTCTCGGCGATGTGCCATTGGGTGCGGGAATCGTCGCGCAGGTCGCGAACTCGCCTTGCGATCTCGCGCGGCGTGGGATTGGTCGCCATCAGCGCGGTGTGACGATCTTCCAGCAATTCGGCGACCGTGTAGGTAACCGTCGACACGATCGGCAGCGCCGCCGCCATCGCGACGGCAATCGGCAGGGTCGGCACAGGCGCGCCGGCGGTCACCAGCACGCAATCGGTTGCGGGCAGCAAGGCTTCGTACGACACCTCGGCCCCCAGTCGTTCAACCGCCACTGAAGCAAACGTGGGGCGTGGCATGGTGCGGGCGTAGCGGGCCACGCGCTGGCCGCGCGGGCCCTGGCCCCAGATCAGCAGGCGCACGTGCGGGTCCAGCACGTGCAGGATGCTGCCCGCCCAGACCGCCCGCTCGTGGTCGGCGGCCCGCGTTGATTCACCGTTGAGCAGGATGACGAAGTCGTCAGGGCCGAAGTTCAACTGCGCGCGCAGCGCGTCGTCACGCCGCCTGCGGATCTTCGAGAAGTCGACACCGGGGCGAATCAGGTGGTACCGTTCGTCGGCCAGTCCACCGACGATCATCGCGCGGTGCTGCGTGGACGTCGTCGCCACCGCCTGCACGTTCCGGTACGCCGATACCGCCCGCGTCCAACGCAGCGCTCGGCGTGTGGGGAACTCGGTCGGTGTGAAGATGATGGGCCCGTCGAACCCCATGGCGGCCGCGGTGAGGGCGTCGGTGCCGAAGGCGTGAACGGCGTCGACCTGCTTCGCGTGCCTTCGCACCCACCGCACCGCCGTCAGCCCGTCGCGCAGGTCGGCGCCGATAAAGCCTGCGGTGACGGTGAAGTCCTTGCCCATGCCGCGCACGATCGCGTCGGTGGTGCGCTCGGTTTGGTAGTCACTTCGCCGGCCGGTGAGTAGGAGAACCTTCGTCATCGCAGCGACGCATGATCGTCAAAACGGCGTGCGACACAATCCCACGCAGTGATCGGCGGGCGACGCTTACGCGGCGTGGGGCAGGCAGCGCTCGTGGTCGGCCAGCAGGGCGTCGAACGCTGCAAGGTCGAGCGACAGGAAGGCGTGGACGGCGTCGGGCCAGAACTGCCGGCCCGCCTGGTTGCGCAGTTCGTCCAGCACCTGGGCGCGCTCCAGTCGCCGGCGGTACGAACGCGTCGAGCTCATCGCGTCGAACGTGTCGCAGACCGCCAGCACGCGCGCCGCCAATGGGATCTGCTCGCCCGCCAGCTTGTGCGGGTAACCGGTGCCGCTCCAGCTTTCGTGATGGTGCAGCACGGCCGGCAATAAGGCCTCGACGCCGGGGATGCCCTTCAGGATTGCGTGACTGACCACTGGGTGACGTTTGATCTGCGCAAATTCCTCATCCGTCAGCTTGCCCGGTTTGGTCAGCACCGCCTCGGGCACGCCGATCTTGCCCACGTCGTGCAGCAGACCGGCGACGCGCAAGTCCTCGACCTCATTCGGCGGCAAGCCCAGCGCGGTGCCGACCATGCCGGCGAGCAGGCCGACGCGTTCCGAGTGACCGCAGGTGTACGGGTCCTTCGCGTCGATGGACGCCGACAGGGCGCGCACGGTGCCGAAGAACAGTTCCTTCTGCTGGACGAGCTGGAACAAATTCTGGTGGAAGACACCGACGAACTTCGCCGCCGTCGTGCCGAACTGCGTCTCGAAGCTGCTGATGTCAGGATCGGGCCCGTAGCGGTTGCCCGCCAGCAGCACGCCGACCACCTCGCCATTCTGAATGATCGGCTCGGCGAGCACCTCCGCGCCGGTCAGCAGCGCCAGCGGATGCTTGGCGCGGGGCGTCAGGATGCGCTTGCTCGCTTCGTCGGTGCACTGTCGCAGGAAGTCCTGAGCGAGCGTCGCCAGCGCGGCGCTTTCGCATGGCAGCGTGCCACTGACGATCAGCTGCTCGCGCAGCGACCGCAGCACGCCGGGGCGATCGCCGAACGCCATCGCGATCCAGCCGAAGGTCTGTGCCTCGTGCAATTGCTGGCAGGCGGTCCGCATAACGTCCTGGGGCTCGGACGAACTGTTGAACGTCCGGCCGATGCGCGACCACAGGTTCGTCTCCTCGTACGCCTGCCCGAGCCGCTCGGCGAACTCGTTGATGGTCGATTCATCTTCGCGCCAACCGGCGAGGTCGGCGTGACTCCAGCCGAAGGCGGTCAGCGCCTCGCGGGCGTGGTCGGCGTCGTGCTTGCAGATGGCGTGCAGCGCCGCGACCGCGGCGCTGGTGCTCAGGTCGGCCGAACCGCAGGCGCGGTCGAACGCGTCGCCGGCGAGCAAGACCGGTGTGATCGCGACGGCCAGCAGGCGGGCGGTCGATCCCTTGCCGGCCGCTTCGTCTAATTGCATCGCGAGGCCGCCGGGCACCAGTTCGATAATATCGTTTGTCGTTGGCGATGAAGGCGAGGACGCGCCCGAGCGCACTGTGAGGGCGCCCGCGACGATCTGCAGCAGGACCTGCTGTGCATTATCGGTCGCCATACAGGCGACACAACGCAAGCCGTTCGGCTCGATCGACCAGAGCGACACGCGCAGGGCCCGGGCGCGCTCGATCAGTCGAGCGTCGATGGGGGTCGCGAGGTTGTCGGTCGTCATGTCCGTCATCAGCGTCTGCCGTGGTCGCCGTTGGGCTCGGGAGAGCCGAAGGGGGCGACCGTCGTTCAAGTTCTACTGCCAGATGTGCATCGCAATCGCGGACTCAAACACAAATGGAGGCGCTGTGTCATCGGCCCGCGAGCCGCGACAGATTACGACTGATCGAAACTCTATTCGCTGAATATGCTGCCCACGATCGCTATCGGACCCTGATTCGGCTGGTTGTACGGGCGGGATGATCTATGCCGGTTCGCGTGTTGCTGCGTTACCGGGCCGATATGGTACATAGTTGCCGGACTATCCAAGGCTGATCTATGAGCGACTCATCCGAAATCGTGCTTCCCGGGCTGTTTCGCGTTCTGGCGCCG
This sequence comes from Tepidisphaeraceae bacterium, assembly GCA_035998445.1. Taxonomy (NCBI): domain Bacteria; kingdom Pseudomonadati; phylum Planctomycetota; class Phycisphaerae; order Tepidisphaerales; family Tepidisphaeraceae; species Tepidisphaeraceae bacterium. The sequence continues at coordinate 50,434 of DASYHQ010000047.1, forward strand.
TACCTGGAACGGGCTGGCGCAAGCCCGGCCGATGTGAAACGGCAGGTTCTGGCAATCCAGCGGGAGAGCGGGATCGCTGATCTCGCCAGCGCCTGTCATGCGATCGCCGACGACCTTCAGGCCGCTGCAGATCGCGATTTCAAGGCGTTTCACGATGAGGTCGTGGCGCTGCCCGCCGAGCAATGGCGGGCGTTCCTGGAAGCCTACCGCAAGCTGAGCAAAGGTTAGAGTCGGGGATTCTCGATCAATTCAGCCAGCGATGGGCCTTCAGACCAGCGCGACCGCCAACTGATCCAGATTAGGTCCACCCGCAACGCCGGCGGTCAGCCGGATCGTATTCGAGCCGGACCGAAGCGCCGCGACCAGCGTCGTCGTGCCCCATTGGTTCCAACCACCGGTGCCACCAAACGACAACGTCGTGACCGCCACACCGTTCACGGACACGGTTAACGGCCGACCCGCGGTCGTGCCGCTGGCGTAGCGGAATGCTAGCGACGCGCTGCCCGCACTGGCCTGGTTGACGGTGAACTGCACGTAGGAACCGTTGCCCCCGTAGTCGACGTAGCCACCACCGGTGTAACCGCCGTGCTCGCGGGAGATCGCCGAGTTGCCGAACGTTGCGGCCTCGGCTTGGTAAACCAAGGGCGAAGACATCGCGGTCGTGAGATTGACGATCAACCGATCCACGTTCGGTCCACCGGCGGCGCCGGCAAGCAGGCGAATCGTGTTGTTGCCACTGTTGAGCGTGGCCGGGATCGACGCGATCGCCCACGTGCCCCAATTGCCGGTTGGTCCAAATTGAACCGTACCGACATTCGTGCCGTTGACGATCACCGTGAGTGGCCGGTTTGATGTCGATCCATTTGCATAGCGGAAGTCGAGCCGTACCGCACCGCTGGCAGGGCGGTTCACGGTCCACTGCACCGCTGACCCGTTACCAGCGAAGTCGGCAAAGCCACTGCCACCAAAGCCCGCCCAGTTGCTCGCCGCGACGGTGCCACCCGACAGCGCCGCCGACTCGGCTTCGTACACAGCGGCGCTCGGCGTGATGCTGGCGGGGCTGACGATCAACTGGTCGACGTTCGGCCCACCGGCACTGCCCGCGACCAGCCGCACCGTATTGTTTCCCGCCTGCAACGCGGTGTTCAGCGAGACCGTCGACCACGTCGCCCAACTGCCGGTGGGACCGAACGACAGCGTGCCAACGTTTGTGCCGTTGACGATCACCGTTAGCGGCCGATTGCCGGTCGAACCATTGGCGTAGCGGAACTCGAGCTTGGCGCTACCGGCCGCGGCGCGGTCGACCGTCCACTGCACCGCCGACCCATTGCCGGCGAAGTCGGCGAAGCCGTTGCCGTTGTATCCCACCCAATTTTTTGCCGAGACGGTGCCGCCCGACAGTGCTGCGCTTTCCGCCTGCAGTGTGACCGTGGTGGGCGGGGTAACGGTCGACTGGCGCGTGCCGAAGTTCTTGCCACTCATCGCGGCGCCGGCGGCCACGGTCACACTATGCGCCGCGTTGTTGGCCGGCGATGTTTGTGTCCAGCCGCTGGGGACCACCTCGCGCACCACGTACGAGCCGGGCAGCAGTTTGGTGAAGGCGTAGTCACCGGCGCCATCGGTAAGCGTGGACCGCTCGCCGGCGTTGAGCGAACCATTGTTGTTGGCGTCGACGTAGACGGTTCGACCGGACACGCCCGCCTCACTGCTGCCGCGCGATCCATTGTCATCTGCATCGTTGAAGACGCTGCCCTTGATCGACCCGTCCACCGCAACGCGGATGAACGTCGGGCTTTCGTTGACCGTCAACCGCACCTGACCCGCCGCGGGCTTCGTGTACGAGACGGACGGCGCGGCGCCACTAGCCAGCGGCATACGCTCGGCACTCACGACCGACCCTGGCAGGCCAGAGAGCGTGGCCGTGGTCGACGTGTTGTTGCCGGTGGCCGACCAAACCGCCCAGATGACGTCCGACGGGTCGCCGGCCCGTTCATAGGCGTACGCGTGGACGCCGTTGTTCGTGGATTGCACGACGCCCTTGAACTTGTAGTCGCCGAGCGTCTTCTGCAGGTGCGCCACGGCCCAGTACGATTCCTTCGGCTGGAAATCGCGCGTGAGGCCCGACCCGCCGTAGAGCGTGGGGCTGTCGCTGTCGTTGAACCAGAACTGGTACGCCCGGTCGATGTCCATCCGCGAGAACTCGAGCCACGACCGCACGAGGTACTGCGCCTGCTGCGTGTCGGTGACGTCCTTGAAGTCCTTGAACGTGCCGGTGGTCTGATTGGGCTTGGTGCTGGAGTCGTAGCCGAACTCGGTGATCCAGGTTTGGGCGGTGGGGTCGTGGGCGTCCTTCCAGTCGATGATCTTCTGCACGTCGGTGAGGTAACTCAGCCGGGCGTCTTCGGGATAGCTGCGTTCCCACGTCGGATATCCGGTGAGGAATGGGTAGGAGTGCGTGTTGTAGACGTCAACGAGGTGTTCGAGGCCGTCGAAGAGGTTGATGTTCTTCGCGTACTGCCCGCTGGGCCCGTCGGTGACGTTCATGGTGGCGATCGGCAGCGCGGCGTCGCCATCGCGAATGCCTTGAGCCATGTTCTGGAAGATCTGCCGATAGACGGCGTCGGAGAACTGGCCTTCCTCGTTGCCGATCTCGACGGAGCGCACGAGCCCGTTTCCGTTGGTCGGCCCGAAGTAAGAGGCGAACGCCTTCCCGTACTTGTACGCATCGGCGGCGAGGTTCGTCCAGGAGGAGTCGGTGAAGCCCTTCAGCTGAATGCAGGCGTCGATCCGGAAACCACCCGCCACCCAAGGCGAATACTCGCGGTCCCAGTTCACGCCGTTGCGGGCGAAGGGGAACGTGGTCGTGTAACTGGTGTCGCTGCCGACGTCCCAGTTCATGTTGTGATAATCGCGCACGTGGCTGGCGACCGGGATGTACAACTGCGGGTCGAACCCATTGAACGAGTGCGTGTTGATCCCCATGAACTCGCTGAATGTCGGCTCGGCCGAAAGCAGGGTACGCGGCTCAAGCGTTTCGATCGCAAAGCGATCCGTTTGCAGTTGGAGCGCGGGCGTGCTTTGAACGAGGGGACGCCGGGACACGATTGCCAACGGTGCCTTGCGCATTTGATGCTTCTCCGGGATGTGCAGTAGTGTCGCTCGTTTGAACGACGAATGCAGATTCGAGACTGGAGCCTGTGCGCGAAACCACCGCCAGGGGCTTCACGACACAGTCATCATTATGACCCCAATTCAACAATGTGCAACTGTTGCGAAGAGAGATTTTGTGTGCCGACGCGCAGATTAAAAATGGTCTATTTCAAGCAGATGGGCGAATGTCTGGGGTGACGAGTGTCGCGCCTCACAATTCCAAGAGGGCCGCTTCGTCTCAACGCATCACTCGAACGCCTGCGCCACCTTGCAGCGGAACCCGCTCAGCACGATGCCGCCATCGAGCGTGTCGGTCGACCGCAGCGTGCGCGGCTCGGCCATTGGTTGGTGAACAGTAATGCTCTTGCGCTTCGGACTGACGACCCACACCAACAACGCGCCGGCCGCCAGGTAATCGTCCACCTTGCGCGCCACTTCCCCGGGCCGATCATCGGGGGACAACACTTCGACCGCGAGGTCCGGAGCGCCGATCCAAAACGATTTCGGCCGTGGTCCTAGCAGCCGATCCGCCCGTACAAAGGCAATGTCCGCCCCGCGAACCGTGTCCGGATCGCGCGCGACGATGAAACCGGTCTCGGCCCCAACCACTACCCCAAGTTTGTGCTTCTTAACGTGCGCCGCCAACAAGAACGACAGGTTGATGATCGTCGCCCCGTGATCGAACCCCGACGGTGCCATCATGACGATCTCTCCCCGAATCAGCTCACACCGTCCCGGCGGCGGATTCTTCCACAACTCGCGGGCGGTCACGATCTGGGTCGCGATGGAGGGCATGACGGAAGTATACCATCCCCAAATATCTGCCGGAATCCATTGCGCCTGGCACCGGCGTAGTCGGACTGGGTCGAGGGCTAATCCCCACTCTCCAGAATGGCCATGAACGCCTCCTGCGGGATGTCGACACTGCCGACGCGCTTCATGCGCTTCTTGCCTTCCTTTTGCTTCTCCAGCAGCTTGCGCTTACGGCTGACGTCGCCGCCGTAGCACTTGGCGGTGACGTTTTTGCCGACGGACTTGATCGTCTCGCGCGCGATGATCTTGCCACCGATCGCGGCCTGCAGGGGAATCTCGAACAAATGCTTGTCGATTTCCTCCTTCAGGCGCACCAGCAGGTTGCGGCCACGCTTTTCGGCCTGGTTGCGGTGGACGATGACGGAGAGCGCGTCGACGCGGTCGCCGTTGACGAGGATGTCCATCTTCACGAGGTCGCCCTGGCGGAAGCCGATGACGTCGTAGTCCATCGTGCCGTAGCCCTTGGTGCCGCTCTTCAGGCGGTCGTAGAAGTCGAAGATCACCTCGGCCAGCGGCATCTCGTAGACGAGGATGACGCGGGATGCGCCGATGTACTCCGTCTTCTGGTACACGCCGCGGCGGTCCTCGCAGAGCGTCATCATCAGGCCGACGCTTTCGGCCGGCAGAATCAGGTTCATCTGAATGAACGGCTCGCGAATCTCGGCGACCACGGTGGGGTTGGGCAGCTCGCTGGGGCTGTCGATCTTGATCGTGGCGCCGTCGGTCTGCAGGATCTCATAGGTAACCGTGGGGGCCGTCTGGATGACCTCAATGTTGAACTCGCGCTCCAGCCGCTCCTGGATGATCTCCATGTGCAGCAAACCCAGGAAGCCACAGCGGAAACCGAAGCCGAGCGCATCGCTGCTTTCGGGCTCGAAGGTGAACGACGAGTCGTTCAGCTGCAATCGGTCCATCGCGTCGCGCAGTTCATCGTATTGCGTCTTGCCGCCGGGGTAGAAGTCGCAGTAGACCATCTGCTGGATCGGCTTGTAACCGGGCAGCGCTTCGGGGGCCGGCGCAAGGGCGTCGGTAACGGTGTCGCCGATGCGAACGTCGTGCAGGTCCTTGATGGCGGCGACGATGAAGCCCACCTCACCCGTGCCGATGCCGGGCACGCGCGCCGGGCGGGGAACGAGCTTGCCGACGTCGGTCACGAAGTACTCGCGATCGGTCCCCATCAGCTTGATCTTCTGGCCCTTCGTCAACTTGCCGTCGACCACGCGCACGTAAACGATCACGCCGCGGTAGTCGTCGTAGATGCTGTCGAAGATCAGGGCGCGCAGTGGCGCGTCGGGGTTGCCGGTGGGGGGCGGCAATTGCTCACAGAGCTTGCCGATCAGGTCGTCGATGCCCTGGCCCGTCTTGGCCGAGACGAGGATCGCGTCTTCAGCGGGGAATCCGAGCACCTGCTCGATTTCCTCAGCGACGCGTGTCGCGTCGGCGCCGGGCAGGTCGATCTTGTTGATGACCGGGATGATTTCCAGCCCCACCTCGACGGCGGCATAGGCGTTAGCGACGGTTTGCGCCTGCACGCCTTGGGTGCTGTCGACCACGAGGATCGCGCCCTCGCACGCCTGAAGTGCCTTCTGCACCTCGTAGTGGAAGTCGACGTGACCGGGCGTGTCGATGAAGTTCAGCATGTACTTCTCGCCGTTGTGTTCATGGAACACCGTGACGGCCGACGCCTTGATCGTGATGCCGCGCTCGCGCTCGAGGTCCATGTCGTCGAGGATCTGTTCCTTGAACTCGCGTTCGGTGATGGCGCCGGCGCGCATCAGCAGGCGGTCGGACAGCGTGGACTTGCCGTGGTCAATGTGAGCAATAATCGAAAAGTTGCGAATCTGCATAAGGTCCTGTGGGCGCGAACGACTACGTAAGGGGGTCAATCTTATTCGCCCGCATGCCGTTGAACAAATCCGGATGCCTCCCAATCTGCCGCCGATGCACAGCTGCGCGTTCTCTGCGCACGCGGCTGAAGCTACCCATGACGCTGCTTACTAAGTGCGCGCGTTGCCGTAACACCGGCGGGTGACCTGAAGGCCCACCGGTTCCAAGAAAACCGGGATTCTGGAGCAGGGGCGGGGTCTGCGGGCATCAAAACATGCTTGGCATTTGTTTTGATATGTACCCCGAGCGGTCGAAGCCAGATCGAGGCGCACGTTCCGGACGTGTGCGAGCCGGCTGGCCTTCGAGCGCAGATCACACGATCGAGCTCGTGTTGCCGGTGGCTGGGCGGAAGCGTTCGTTCCAGCGTGCGGTGACCGAGCGGGTGGGACCGGGCAGTAGTAGGAAACGAACGACCACGCGACCGCCGATGGACCGGCGGACGCACATCAACTTAAGGGCGCAGGATGCGCGAACAGGGAAAACCGTCTATGTCGAACCAGTTACTCCGTCGGTGGGCCTTGCCTGCCGTTCTCGCAATGGCCGTGGTGGTGCCTGCCGTCTGCATGGCGCAGGACACCATGACGCCTCCCCCGGCCGCCGCCGAAGTGGCGGCGGTGGTGGAAGCCGCGGTTGAAGCGCCGGCGACGTCGGACGAGATGTTTCGCGTCAACAACGTGTGGATGATGGTCTGTACCGGGCTGGTCTTCCTGATGCACCTGGGCTTCGCCACGCTGGAAACCGGCTTGTGCCGGGCGAAGAACACCGTCAACATCCTGACGAAGAACGCCGCGATCCCGATGATCGGCGTGATCACGTACTACGCGATCGGCTTCAACCTGATGTACCCGGGCGATGAGGGCTGGACGGTCAGCAACTGGATCGGCGCGTTCTCGCCGGGCATTGCCACGGATGCGGCGGGCGTCACCAGCGGCTACAACGTCGGCTACACGTACTGGACCGACTTCCTGTTCCAGGCGATGTTCTGCGCTACTGCCTGCACAATCGTTTCGGGTGCGGTCGCCGAGCGCATCAAGCTCTACCCGTTCCTGATCTTCTCGACATTGTTCACCGCGTTCGCCTATCCGCTCATGGGCGCGTGGAAGTGGGGCTATGGCTGGCTGCATGACATGGCCACCCCGTTCTATGACTTTGCCGGTTCGACGCTGGTGCACTCGGTGGGTGGCTGGGCCGCGCTGGTCGGCATCATCCTCCTTGGGCCCCGTCTCGGTAAGTACAACGCCGACGGTTCGACCAATCCGATCCCCGGCCACAACATGCCGCTGGTGGCCGCCGGCGTGTTCATGCTGTTCCTCGGTTGGTTCGGCTTCAACGGCGGTTCGGTGCTGAGCGCCGATCCGGGTCTGGTATCGCTCGTGCTCGTTACGACGACCCTCGCCGGCGCCGCTGGTACGCTGGCCGCGCTGTTCACGTCGCAGCTGGTCCTGGGCAAGCCCGACTTCTCGATGGCGATGAACGGCGCGTTGGCAGGCCTCGTCGGTATCACCGCAGGTGCTGACAAGATGACTCCGGGGATTGCGATCATCATCGGTCTGGTCGCCGGCATCTTGGTGGTCTTCGCGGTCCTGTTCTTCGACAAGATCCGCATCGACGATCCGGTCGGCGCCCTGTCCGTCCACCTTGTGTGCGGCATCTGGGGCACGCTGGCGGTCGGCATCTTCGGTGAGCTGGCCAGCGTACAGCAGCTCATCAGCCAGCTGATCGGTGTGGCTGCCTACGGCATCGCCACTGTGGCCTTCAGCTTCGTCTTCTTCGGCATTATCAAGGCCGTCATGGGCCTGCGTGTGAGCGAAGCGGAAGAGATCGAAGGTCTGGACATCGGCGAGCACGGGATGGAAGCCTATCCCAACTTCGCCACCCCCACGATCGACGGTATGGGCGACAGCAGCACCACGGCCGGCACCCGCCGGGCGGTGACGGCCTAAGCCTTTGCGACCCTAAGGGTGGGGTTGCAGGATCGCAAGTTTGAAGACGAGCCACGCGTCGAAGGACGCGTGGCTTGTTTCGTTTTGTGTGCTCTCCCGAGTTGTGTGTCGCCCCGCACGCAAAGCCGAACGTTCAGCCGCGGGCTCGCCCGCAAGGGGACACACAGGAGATCGCAGGCAAGCCTGCGGCTAAACGTGATGTCGGCTGCCTCCGAAGTTTCGTTCGCCTGTCGATATGCTGGCGGATAGTTCCCCTCGCATGCCTCTTTTGCTAGCCTGCCGCCGCGATCGGGCGAGCGAGCCGGTCGTGCCGTGGCCATGCGCGTTGGTTAGAGCGGGCTTGGCGTCCACCGATTCGGGCTTAGCGGATGTACCGTGCCCGGCGGAGGAGCGGCAGATTCGAATCAGGGAGCGAGCATGCAGAGTGAGTTCTGGAGGCGCCGCCGGTCCACGTTGACCGCCGCTGCGATGGTTTTGTGCGTCACGGTGTTCTGCGGACTGGTTAGCGCTCAGGAGGTGGCCCCGCAGGTCGCTCCGATCGCCGAGGCTACCGTCGTCGAAGCCCCTGCGATCGAATCGGCCGATAGGATCATTCGCGGTGTCGACACCGGTTCGACCGCGTGGATGCTCGTCTCCAGCGCGTTCGTTCTGCTGATGGTGCCTGGCCTGGCGCTGTTCTACGGCGGGATGGTGCGCGCCAAGAACGTGCTGAACATGTTCCTCTGCTGCATGGTCGCGATCGGCGTCATCGGCATCACCTGGACGATCTACGGCTACGCGATCGCGTTCGGCAGCCAATCGCTGATTTCGATCGAGAACGAGGGCGGCACGCCCTGGAGCCTGTTGGGGTGGGACAGAAGCCTGCTCTTCCTGCAGGCGTTCTCCGACTTCAAGCGATCGGTCTATAGCGGCAACACCACCGGGGCGGTCACGACCCACATCCCCGAACTGGCGTTCGTGATGTTCCAAGGGAAGTTCGCGATCATCACGCCAGCGATCATTGTTGGGGCGCTGGCCGAGCGGGTGCGATTTGGCCCGTTCGTGCTGTTCATGGTGCTCTGGAGCACGTTCATCTACCTGCCGGTGGCCCACTGGGTGTGGAACGTGAACGGCTGGCTGTACCAGTACGGCGCGCTCGACTTCGCGGGTGGCACGGTCGTTCACGTGTTGGGTGGTGTGAGTGGCTTGGCGGTCTGCCTCGTGTTGGGGCCGCGCACGGGTTACGGGCGCATCCCGATGCCGCCGCACAGCTTGGGATTGACGTTGATCGGTGCGGGCCTGCTGTGGTTCGGCTGGTTCGGCTTCAACGCCGGCTCGGCGATCGCGTTGCCGGGTGAGGAACTGCCCGTCGCCGGCGCGATTGCGGCGCTGGCCTTCACCAACACCCAGATCGCCGCCGCGGCCGCCGCGACGGCGTGGATGTTCGTCGAGTGGGCGCACGGTGGAAAACCGACGATCCTCGGCTTCGCCAGCGGCATGGTCGCGGGGCTAGTCGTCATCACGCCTTGCGCCGGTCACGTGCTGCCATGGCATTCGCTGATCATCGGCGGCCTGGGTGGGGGCGTCTGCTACTTCGGGTGTCGGCTGAAGAACGTGTTCAAGTATGACGACTCGCTCGACGCATTCGGCGTCCACGGCATCGGTGGGGCGCTGGGGGCCGTGCTCGTCGGTGTCTTCGCGATCCGCCCGGTCATGGGTGGCCTCGAACAGGTGACCAAGCAGGTCGTGGCCGTCGTGGTCTGCGCGGCCTTCGCGTTCGTCGGCAGCCTGATCCTGGCGCAGATCATCAAGATGACCGTCGGCCTGCGCGTCTCGGAGGAGGACGAGTTCGATGGTTTGGACATCGCCGTCCATGGCGAGTCCGGCTACAACCTCACCGAACCCATGGGCTCCAACATGGCCGGCGCCGAGGGCTACCCCGACGCGCGTGGTTCCAGTGCTCATCGGTAGACATTCGGAAATCGCAATGGGTATCACTGGGGCAGCGCGGCACGCTCGCGCTGCCCCTTTCGCTTCGATGTTTTCTGGCGTCCTTGCCACGAAGTCGCCGTCTGCGTTGCTAAGCCGTTATCGAAACCAGACCGTTCCAGTCCGCCTGGAATGCGGGTATCGACCGCGACACGCAGGCCTGCACTTTCCACATCGCGCGTGACGAGCCTTGTCAACCCGCGTACAATTGGTATCTTTCCTGCCTGCACAGCAGCGTAGCTCAGTTGGTAGAGCAAGGGATTCATAAGCCCTGGGTCACCGGTTCGAATCCGGTCGCTGCTATTTCCTGATGGGCACTGGTTTTAGAACCAGTGCCCATTTTCGTTTCCGACTTTCACGAGCCGGGGGTTCATGCCACGTCGATCGTGGGCTCACACCCGAGGCTCATAAAGATCAGCTCCAATGGTCACTGCATCTATGGACCCCGAGTTGCGCCCGATAATCAGGGAAGCTCGTGCCTAACCTGTGTCCGGTTCCTGCCGATAGTGCTAACAGGTCGTCATACTGTTAGGAGCCGTCGATGCCAGGGATTCAAATCGGACAATTGCTGATCGAGCAGGGCGTGCTGACGCGCAAGCAGGTGGATCACATTCTCGTGATTCAGAAGCAGTCGCACCGTCCGTTCGGCGACTTGGCCGAGCGCCTCTTCGGCGTCGATCCGCGGGCCGTCGAAGATGCCTGGGTCGAGCAGTACGTGCGTACGGTCGGCGTGGTCGACCTGCAGGATCAGCAAGTTGAGACCGAGGCCCTGCGCATGCTGAACCGCCGGCAGGCCTGGCAGTTCCACACGCTGCCGTTGCACCGCAAGAACAACGACCTGCACATGGCCACCAGCGCCGAGAACCTCGTGCGGGCCGTGAACTTCTCGGGCAAGAAGCTGGACGAACCGGTCTACTTCCTGATCGCCGAACGCGAGCAGTTGCGCGACTTCCTGATGAAGCATTACCCGGTGCCGAACTACATCGCGCAGTACGCGGCTTCGATGTAGAGCCTTTTCTGCGTCGGGAAGAGAACGCGAAGACGCGATGGCGCGAAGGAAGCGGCGAAGGAGATGACGCCGCGATTCATGTTGCCCCGTTTCTCTCAAATTCTCGCGCCTTCGGCTTTCCCTTCATATAACTAACATCGAAGCATCGCCCACGCCCAGCGCGGCGAACATCGCTTTGGCCTTCACGATCGTCTCATCGTATTCCTCGGCCGGGTTGGAGTCGGCGACGATGCCGCCGCCGACGGAGACGTGGGCGAGGCCGTCCTTTAGCACCATCGTGCGGATGGCGACGTTGAACTCCATCGATCCGTCGGCGTTCAGGTAGCCGATCGCGCCGCAGTAGGGGCCGCGGCGGACGGGTTCCAGTTCGTCGATGATCTCCATCGCACGCACCTTGGGCGCGCCGGTGACGCTGCCGCCGGGGAAGGTGGCGCGCAGCAGTTGAACGAACGAGACGTCGTTGCGGAGCTGGCCCTCGATGGTCGCCACGCCGTGCAGCACGGTGGGATGGCGCTCGATGCGGCGGGGCTCGGTCACGCGCACCGAACCGATCTCGCAGACCCGGCCGAGGTCGTTGCGCTCCAGGTCGACGATCATGTTCAGCTCGGCGGCGTCCTTGGCGCTGTCGCGAAGGGCCTCTTCCATTCCGTCGGTCGCAGGGCGCGTGCCCTTGATCGGGCGCGTCGTGACGTGCCGGCCAGCGGTTACGCGGAGCAGCAGTTCGGGGGAGTTGCTGATGATCGCGTAATCGTCGTAGTTCAACAGCCCGCCGAAGAGCGCGGGGGTTTCCCGGCTCAAGCGGTAGTAGACGTCGGCCGGTTGGTCGGGCACGCCGACGGTGAAGCGCTGGGACAGGTTCACCTGGAACACGTCGCCGGCAGCGATGTAGTCGATCGCGCGTTGGACGGCGGCCTCGTAGGCGGGGCGTGAGAAGTGTCCACGCAACGGCGCGTCGCTCGTCGGGTGCCGTGGCTCGGCGAAGTTGCTGCGGTCCAGCAACGGTACGCAGTAGTGGAAGTGGAACAGCGGCACGTTCAGGTCATCCCGCGGCGGGGCGGGCAAGCGCTCGAACCAGCGGCCAAGGTCGTAGCTGAGATGCCCGACCCAGCGGCCCCCCTTGAACGGGAACTGCGTCGACATCCAGTCCAGCGCTTCCAGGGGTTCGCTCCACCGCTTGAAGACGCTCGTCCCAGCCGTTGCGGTGACGGTCCCGTCCGCCTCACAGCGCAGTGCGATTCGTGGTTGCAGAAACCCGGTCGGCCAGCGGTTGGCAAAGGTCTCGTTCGCTGCAGACGTGGCAAGATTGATGCGTGGCGATGTCATGGCTGCTGCATTGTAGGAATGAAGTCGCGGGATGAAACGGGGGACGGCGGAGTCATCCCCTCGGTTACGTCTCGCCGCTTTTGTAGGACAGGCATTCGTGCCAATCTCTCTCTCCCTTTTGTGTTGCGCTGTCATGAACGCAGGAGAGACGCGAAGTCGCGAAGGCGCGAAGCAGGACACGAAGGAGGATGCAACGAACAGCGCGATCTCAACTTTTGGCGGCGGTTTGGGTAAGGCAAGACACGAATCGGTGCACCATTTTGCACCATTGTGCACCATCGGGTGATGACGATGAGGTCCGGCCATGTCCGCCGCGTCACATATTCGATTGTCAAAGAGCACACTATCCATCTCTACGCTGGCGCTGCGCGGAAGAGAGGGTGCTGGCGCAACGCTTTTCGGAATTCTTCGGGTCCTCCTTTGTGCTTTCGTGGATCGGTGAGCGCCGCTTGGCAGACAAGAATGTCCGCACTCACCAAAGACAGAAGACAGCAGACAGAAAGCAGAAGAGACACAGGCAGGAATGCCTGTGCCACAGAAGAGAGGCAGAATACGGGGGGAGAGGCGGACGGGGGGAGAGACAGGCAGGAATGCCTGTCCTACAGAAGAGGTGCAGGGGCGGGGGGATGGTTTTGCCCGCGAGGTCGGCAACAACGAGGGCTGGGGAAACGAAGACGGCCCCGGACGAGGTCGTCCGGGGCCGTCTTCAATGGTGCGATGTCCGCGCTTCAGCGGGCCGCGTTAGCGGATGAAGAGCATCTCGCGGTAGGTCGGCAACGGCCAGAGGTCGTCGGCGACGATGGCCTCGAGCTTGTCGCCCGCCTCACGCACCGTGCCGAGCGCGGTGAAGACGTGCTCGCGGGCGTGCTTCGCGTGGTCGTAGGGCTCGCCTTCCACGTGGTGGTTGACGGCCTTCTCGAGCTTCTTGATGCCGTCGGTCAGCTCGTTGATCGTGTTGACCAGCGTGCTGAACGTCTCGGTGCCGGCAGCACTGGTGACACCGGCGGCCTTCACGGCGGCGATGCTCTCGCCGACTTCCTTCTGGTAGCGAAGGGCGGCCGGCAGGATCATCGTCTTGGCCATCAGCAGAGCGGTCTTGCCCTCGATCGTCAGCGCCTTCACGTACGCTTCCGACAGGATGTTGAACCGGCTCTGCAGCTCGCGCTCGGTGTAGACGTTGTACTTCGTGAACAGCGCGATCGTGTCGGGCTCCACGATCGTCGGCAGCACGTCGACGGTGTTCTTCAGGTTCGGCAGGCCGCGCTTCTCGGCCTCGGCGTGCCATTCCTCACCGTACCCGTTGCCGTTGAAGATGACCTTCTTGTTCTCCTTGATAATGCCCGGCAGCAGGGCCTGGATGGCCTCGGTCAGGCTCTTACCACCCTTGGTCGCCTTTTCCAGATCCGTCGCGACGTAGTCGAGCGACTCGGCGACGATCGTGTTCAGCACCGTGTTGGCGCCGGCGATGTTGGCCGAGCTGCCGACGGCGCGGAACTCGAACTTGTTGCCCGTGAAGGCGAACGGTGACGTGCGGTTGCGGTCGCCGGCCTCCTTGGGCAACTGCGGCAGGACGCTGACGCCCGTCTGGAACATGCCACCCTGGCGGCTGCTCTTGGCGCCACCCTTTTCGATCTGCTCGATCACGTCGTTCAGCTGATCGCCGAGGAAGATCGAGATGATCGCCGGCGGGGCCTCGTTGGCGCCCAGACGGTGATCGTTGTGGGCCGACGCGATCGCCAGGCGAAGGATCTTGCTGTGGCGGGCGACGGCGCGAATGACGGCGGCGGTGAAGACCAGGAACTGCGCGTTCTCGTGGGGCGTGTTGCCCGGTTCGAGCAGGTTCTCGGTCTCGGTGCTCATCGACCAGTTGTTGTGCTTGCCGCTACCGTTGATGCCGGCGAACGGCTTCTCGTGCAGCAGGCAGACCAGGCTGTACTTGTCGGCCGTCTTACGCAGCACTTCCTGCGTCAGGTTCTGGTGGTCGGTCGCAAGGTTGCTGTTCTCGAAGATCGGGGCGATCTCGTACTGGCTGGGGGCCACCTCGTTGTGACGCGTCTTCACGGGCACGCCCAGCTTGAACAGCTCGGCTTCCACCTCGGCCATGTACGCGAGCACGCGCTCGGGGATCGTGCCGAAGTACTGGTCTTCCAGTTCCTGGCCCTTCGGGGGCTGCGCGCCGAACAGTGTGCGGCCACAGGCGATCAGGTCGGGGCGGGCGTAGTAGAAGGCCTTGTCGATCAGGAAGTATTCCTGTTCCGGGCCCACGGTCGTGATCACGCGGCCGGCGTCCTTACCGAACAGCTTCAGCACGCGCAGCGCCTGGGTCGACAGCGCGTCCATCGACTTCAGCAGCGGGGTCTTCTTGTCCAGCGCCTCACCCGTCCAGCTCAGGAACGCGGTCGGGATGACCAGCGTCGAGCCGTTGGGGTTCTCGACGATGTAGGCCGGGCTGGTCGGGTCCCACGCGGTATAGCCGCGGGCCTCGAAGGTGGCGCGCAGGCCACCCGAGGGGAACGACGACGCGTCGGGCTCGCCCTTGATCAGTTCCTTGCCACTGAACTCGGCCACCGCGCCACCGACGCCATCGGGTGCCAGGAAGCTGTCGTGCTTCTCGGCGGTGATGCCGGTCATCGGCTGGAACAGGTGGGTGTAGTGGGTCGCGCCCTTCTCCAGCGCCCAGTCCTTCATGGCCGACGCGACGGCGTCGGCGATGTTGGGATCGAGCGGGGCGCCGTGCCGGATCGTCTTCTGCAGGGCCTTAAAGATGGGCTTGGGCAGACGTTGACGCTGCACTTCCTCGTTGAACACGTTGGAGCCGAACAGCTCCTTCACGTGGATCTTGCGAAAATCGACGCGGTTCAGCGTGTGCTTAGCCGTTGCAATGCTTCGGACCGCCTCTTGGCGAACGGTGGACATACGTCTGGCTCCTGAAACGAGGAAAGGGTGTTGTCCTGGCCTGCCCCTGTTTGCCCGTAGGGGAAGAGCCAAGTGTGCGGGGCGATATTCTGTCTACGGTAGCGGGGTCCGTCAAGAACTCGCCGCTGGGGTATCACTCTTCCGCTGGATTGTTCCAAGCAAAAGGCGTGCAACGTGCGCAGAGCGGGTTTTTCACGCCTTTCCTGCGCGCAAAATAGGCGGCGACCGTGTGGTTATGGGGCGGTTGCTGAATATATGAGCGGATGTCGATAAGTAGGAGAGTGGTGGATGAGGGGTAGTTTTTGATCAAGTTGAACGCGACTTGGAACAGCGGGGGAAGCCTCAATGACCAAACCAGAATGATCAATGAATGTCCAAGCACCAATGACCAAGTCCGGAAGAATCATTGGTGCTTGGACATTGGAACTTCATTGGTCATTCGGATTTGGGCATTGGTCATTCCAAATCGCGCACACCTAACCGCACCGATGGGTACATGGGATAGGGGCCAGACGGAAACGCATTACCTAAATCAAAAACTGTACCCCACGCTCAGCAGGTAATCGACGTCGTGCTTGCTGGCGTTGGGAGCGGGGGTGGAATCGTACTCCCAGACGACCTTGAATTCGGTGAAGAGCTTCTGCGTGAGCGCGACGCGTAAGCCCGCGTTGGTGTTGACGTTGAAGCTTTCGATGTCCTCGAGGCTGGGCAGAACTTCCATGTCGTGGAAGATCGAGTATCGCGTCCAGAACTTGCGGTCGATGTGGTAGGCGAATCGGGCGATGTACTGGCCTTCGGTCTCGCCGTTCTCGTAGCGTTCGTACTGCCAGCCGAAGCCGGCTTCCGTGTGGATGTTGAACGTCGGGCTTTCGATCCACTGGTAACCGACACCGACGCTCGGCGACACCCGCACCAGCAGGTCGGCGGCGCGGTCCTGTTCCACCTTGCCCAGGCCGTAGAGGTAGACCTTTTTGCTGAGGTAGTAGTCGTACTTACCGTAGGCGAACCATTCGTCCTCGGTCGTGTTCTTCTCACCGGTGCTTTCGATGCGTTCCCGGCCGTAGGCATAGGCGGCGCCGAGGGTCCTGCGGACGCGCTCGGACCGCCGGACGGCGTCTGCCTCCAGCGAGAAGGCGTCGGTAAAGCTGTTCCCGCGCGAGAACGCCGCGGCCGCCCGCACGCTACCCGTCCACTTTACCGGTGGGGGTGGCGGGGGGTTGATCTGGTTGATCGACGCCAGCGGCAACGTTTGCGGTCCGAGCACGCCGTCGGTCGTGCGGACGGCGCTACCGGCGTCGTCGGCGGCCTCGACGCGCTGCTTCAGGATCGTGCCATCGGTCAGATGCAGCTCGATCGGCTCATCGGTGCTGAACGAGCGCACGTTGGCCATGTCGACCGTGACCTCACCCGCCATCGCGGTGGCAATCTTCAGCTTCCCGCCACCGGCGCTCACTACCTTGCCGGTGAGGCGGTCGCCATTGGTCAACAGGATTTCGTCGGCGCGGGCCTGGCCGGCATGGCCTAAGGCCAGCATGAACCCGAGAATCGATACGGCACGGATGATCGGTACAGCTTTGCTCATGTCACTTCTGTCATCGGTCGAATTGGGCTCCCTTTTTCGCTGGAAGATTCATTTTTTCCGGATGTGCAGGATGTGCGGTAAATACGTAAGGCTGCGGCGTGTGGTGGGGTGGCCAGACGAGATGGAAAACGAAACGCGCGCGGGTTAACCGGGCGCGAGGCGCAGCCGTAGGGACGACGACAGCGTCGCGCCTATGGAAACGTGCGGCTTCGGGACCTACTTCGTGACTTACGCCGCCCGTTCGATGGGGGGTGGCAGCAGTGCGGCTTCGAGTTCCGAGCGATCGATGAACATGCCCCAGCCGCTTTCGCGGTCGGGTGGGTGCATGTTGATCCAAAGGCGGTCCTCTTCGGCCCGCACGTCGAGCACGCGTTCCCAGCCGCTGACGGTCTTGCCGGTGATGGACGTCTGAAAATTCGCTCGCCGTTGCGGCGTGGCGCGTTCGGGCAGTTTCGCTCCTACTTGAAACCGCCCGGGCCCGGCGGGGCGGCAGTGAACGACCTCGAACGCCAGCGCGAGCTTCGAGCCATCGGGTCGAACCAGCCGGACGGCGAAGCGCGTGCCCGGTTCGACCGGTTCACCACTGACGAGGCCGATGCCGTGTTCCGAGTAGTCACTCAACCGGGCAACTTGGCGATCGATTCGACCACCGCGCTGGCGGGGATAGATCGCCAACCTGCTGTGCGCCGGCGTGCGGTTCGACCGCCGATAGCTGGGGCCCGAGGTGACGGCCGGTCCCCGTGCCGCGGTACGGGGCGTGGCACGATCTGAGAAGTCTGCAACATCCTGACGGTTCATCGGGCCTCCACCGCTTTCTTCGGCAAAGCGACCCCGCCGATTCATTCGAAAGCCCCGTAATATGCGTTAAATCAGTGCAGCCCCCGGCGATCATCCGGGCCTGAAGGTCTCCGGTCACTCATTCGCAGACCAATTTAACCGCGGAGACCAGAGAGCGCGGAGGCAGAGGGAGAAGAATGGCAAGGGGAATGCATCACTTCTCCTGTCTCCGCGTCCTCCGCGTCTCCACGGTGAATCCGATGTGTTCTGCGGCAATCGGGAATGTGGCATCAGCGTTCGATGACCAAAAATCAGCGCATAAAAAAAGCCGTCCCGGGCAAGGACGGCTTCGAATGGGGCTGACGAAGGGCTCCTCAAATTGTGGGAGGAGAGGAACCCTTCTCATCGGGGGGAAGAATGGGCTAAGTTGTGGCTCGCAGGTGTGTGCTGCAAGATGATAGACCTAGAACGAAAGTCGTGCCGCAATTCGGAAGGGTACGAAAATTTCTTGTGATCATGACGTAAGTGCCGTGACCGGATCGCGTTACGGATAAAATGTGCTTGAGTTTGCTTGGGAAGATGGGTTTTCACGTCCTGCGACAGCGTGACATGGATGTCGCACTTGGTGCGTCAGGTGCGGCACGTTTGAGGGCTTTTTCATTCGGATCACTTCCCTTTAGAATCGCGGCTGGTTCTATCTTGGAGGTTTCGTGCGCGTGTTGGTCACCGGAGCGGCGGGGTTCATTGGGTCAAACTTGGCGAAACGGCTGGCGAAGGACGGGCATGACGTCATCGCGGCCGATTCGTTCCTGTCGGCCGACTTTCACAACCTCGTCGATTTCCCCGGTGATGTCCTGACGCTGAAGGATCATGACGACGTCCAGTCCATGATCGACCTGGGCCCGGTCGACGTCATCTTCCACCAAGCCAGCATCACCGGCGTGGTGGGGGCCAAGGGGGAGGATTATTCCGACGTCCACCGGATGATGCGAAACAACGTCGAGACCTTTCGCAAATTGCTGGACTGGGCCGCCGCGACCGGTAGCCGGGTGGTGTGGGCGAGCAGTTGCAGCATTTACGGCCGGGGGCCGGTGCCGATGCGCGAGTCGCAACCGCCCGATCCGCTCAACAGTTATGCCTTCAGCAAGCTGACCATGGAACGCCTTGCGGCCCGCTACGCCCCGCGGCTGGCGCACCCGATCGTCGGCCTGCGTTACACCAACGCCTACGGGCCGGGCGAGCAGCACAAGGGCAAGCTCGCCAGCATGATCCGCCAACTCGCCACGCAGATGACCGCCGGCAAACGGCCGCGTATTTTTGAGTTTGGCGAGCAGAAGCGCGACTTCGTCTACATCGACGACGTCACCACCGCCAACCTGCTGGCCGCCAAGGCGGCGCGTAGCGGTGTCTACAACGTCGGCGCCGGTCGGTCGTGGACGTTCAACGCGGTGGTCGCTGAACTGAACCGCGTGCTGAAGACCGACCTGCAGCCGGACTACTTCAAGAATCCGTATACCTTCACGCAGGACTGGACCGAAGCCGACCTGACCCACGCCCGCGCCGACCTGAAGTACGAGCCGGCGTTCGACCTGGCGAAGGGCATCGACGCCTACCACGCATCCGGGCAGATGGTGGGCTGACGACTGTCGGACGAAGCCTCTGCGAAATGCCCAACCTGTCATCCCGAGGGGAGCGGTAGCGACGCGAGGGATCTCCCATGTCCTACACCTTCAGTTGATCGAGATCCCTCCGGTCGCTACCGCTCCCTTCGGGATGACATGAACCTTTGTCCGCTAGTCTTACAGCACAGAGCTGCGCCATCGATTCAGCCTCGCTGCATTCTCGCGCACGATCTGTATACTACCGCCCCCTCGCGCTGCGACCGATCGCAGGCGAGCGGCATTGGCAACGGAAAGGGTTTCGATGGCTTTGGAAGTCGGTATCGTCGGTCTGCCCAACGTCGGCAAGAGCACGCTGTTCAACGCGCTAACCGCCGCGGGGGCGCTGGCGGCGAATTACCCGTTTGCGACCATCGAGCCGAACGTCGGTGTGGTGGCGGTGCCGGATGATCGGCTGGACGTCATCCAGCAGTTCATCAAGAGCGAGAAGATCATCCCCGCCGCCGTCCGCATCGTCGACATTGCCGGCATCGTGCGCGGCGCCAGCAGCGGTGAAGGGCTCGGCAACAAGTTCCTGTCGCACATCCGCGAGGTCGACGCGATCCTGCACGTCGTCCGCTGTTTCGAGAGCGGCGACATCCTGCACGTCGAGGGTAGCGTCGACCCGATCCGCGACATCGACACCATCGACACCGAACTGGCCTTGGCCGACCTGGAGACGGTTACCTCCTCGCTCGACCGGGCGGAGCGCACCGCCCGCACCGGTGACAAGGACTCGATCGCCCGCGTCGAGATTCTGAAGAAGGCCAAAGTCCACCTGAACGACGGCAAGCCCGTCCGCTCGCTCGACTGGACGCCGGAGGAACGCGTGCTGATTCGCGGGTTGGGGCTGATCACCGCCAAGAAGGTGCTGTACGTCGCCAACGTGGCCGAGGACGACATCCACGGCGCCGGGCCGCTCGTGCAGAAGGTGCGAGATCGCGCCAAAGAAGAGAACGGCGTCGTCGTGCCGGTGTGCGGCAAGCTGGAAGCGGAACTGTCGGAACTGGCCCCGGAAGACCGCAAGGAGATGCTCGCCAGTTTGGACATGAAGGAACCGGCGCTGGCCACCCTTGGCCGCGAGGCGTATCGGTTGCTGGGTCGCCAGAGCTATTTCACGGCCGGGCCGAAGGAAATTCGCGCCTGGGAAATTCCGATCGGCGCCACCGCCCCACAGGCCGCGGGCGTCATTCACAGCGACTTCGAAAAGGCGTTCATCCGCGCGGAAATCTACACGCTGGCCGACCTGCAGCAGTACAAGACCGAGCAGGCCATCAAGGCCGCCGGCAAGCTGCGGGCCGAGGGCAAGGGCTACGTGATGAAGGACGGCGACATCACGCACTTCCTGACGAGCGCGTAGGGCGATCGGCGTTCCAGTCCATGCCTCGGAAGAGGGACTAACCGCGGAGACGCAGAGGACGCGGAGAAAGATGGAGAAGACAATGCGAATGTCTTCCTCCCTCTGTCTCCGCGTCCTCCGCGTCTCGGCGGTTGTTTTGATTGAATTCACCTCGCGAGAGATGGCCTAGGTCGGCTGCGGGGTCACCACGTCGTTCAGCAGGGTCCGCATCGATTTGCCGAGTAACGGGTGGATGGCATTCGGCGCGATCTCGGCCAGTGGTTCGAGCACGAATCGGCGTTCGTGCAGGCGCGGGTGGGGCAGGATGAGGTCGGCGGCGTCGGAGACTTCGTCGCCGTACAGCAGCAGGTCGAGGTCGATCACGCGCGGTCCCCATCGCTCGCGGCGGACACGGCCCATCTGCCGCTCGATCTCCAGCAGTATTTCCAGCAACCCCTGCGCAGACAACGTCGTTTCAACCTCGGCCGCGGCGTTTAGAAACGGGGGCGAATCGGGTGGCCCACCGACGGCCGGCGTCTCGTAGTTATGACTGACACGATGGACGACAACGTCTTTCGATGCGCGCATTGCGTCGATCGCGAGACGCAGGTTGGCGGCGCGGTCCCCCAAGTTCGCGCCCAGTGCGACGTACGCCACGATTCGTTTGTTTCCGTTCTGCACGCGACCCCAATTCATGATCGCCGGACTGATTTCTTTAGCGACCCGGTTACCCGCCTTGGGCACCGTTTTTCAAGGACGCTCTGGCACCTCTCCCGCATGCTTCGGGAGAGGCTAGGTGTGGGTGCCTTTTGTTCTTTCGAGAGACTTCAGCGGTTCGAAATCACCCTCACCCTAACCCTCTCCCGGAGTACCGGGAGAGGGGACCAGACTAACAAACACCCTCGGGATGACATGCGTCTGCTAGCTTCAGCCATCGCCTCGGAAGTCGTAGGACACGAGATTGAACACTACCGCACCGTCTCCACCAGCACCTCGTGTTCAATCGACTTTCCCGATCGGTAGAACCGCGTGCGGATCTGCGTCTTGCCACCGGGCCGGCAGACGAGGTCGGGCAGTGGGGCGCCGGAGCGTGGGTCGAAGAACAGTTGGTTGCGGTCGAACGGCTTGCCGTCCATGCCGGAGAAGTAGACCATCACGTTCGGGTCGGTCTGCCAGCGAATGTTGCCCATCGAATAGCTGAGTTGATAGCCGCCACCCAAGGCCTTGGCCTTAAATGCGTTCACGTCGGCAAAGCGCTGGCCGTCCTCGGTCAGGCCCTTCAGCAGGTCGGCGAGCACGTTCTGACGTTCCAGCATCGTCGCGGCCTGCGTGGGCTTTAGCGATCTCACGTATTCGACGAAGCGGTCTTGAAAGCCTTTGATGTTGTCCGAGAACGCCTCGGCGAACGCCTGATCGCCGGCCATGCCGGTGTTGGTCTTGCGCAGCATGGTCAGCAGGCGGTCGCGGTACTTGGCCTTGCCGCCGTTCTCGGTGCCGGCGTTGACGAGGAAGTAGACCATTGCCCAGGCTTGGTTGTACTGCGCGGCACCGCGCTCGGCGTCGGCGTTGAGCGTTTGGTTCCACTGGTCGAGCGTGATCGGCAAAAACTTGTCGAACGCGATCAACCGCTTGGCCTTGATGTCCTGCTCCAACTGCCGCGTTCGGCGGGGGGGCACCTGGTTCAACAGGAACGACCGCCCCGTCCAAACTCCCTCCTCAAACAACTGCGCCAGCCCCTCGTTCAACCACGGCGGTAAATCACGGCTGATGGACCGATACGCGAACTGGTGAAACGCCTCGTGCTGGAGGGTTCGCCGAAGACCATCCCGGCCCTGGCCTTCGAGGAAGGCGACGAGCTGGTTCTTGTCCGGCATAAAGACGCCGCCCGTGTTGGCCAGGCGGTTGCCGGTGAACTTCATGTAGTCCACACGCTCGTTGAAGACGTACACCTCGAAGCTCTTCGAATCGTCGGCGGTCGTCTGAAAGTCGGCGAGCCGGCGGTCGTACTCGTCGTACATGGCGTCCAGCCGCGTCGCCAAGTCCTTCGCCAGCGCGGGCTCGACATCGGTGTGCAGCGTGTAATGCTTGGTATTGATGACCTTCAGGTCGGCCGCGAGCGACTGAGCCGTGGTGACCAACGCCAGCAGCGCAAAGGCAATGACGCCAAAACGAGTTGAACCGCTAAGGCCGCCAAGAGACAAATCAGTACCCGTCTTCGTCTTCACTTGGCGTGCTTGGCGGTTCCATCTCCTCGGCGAGTGATCGGCAGGTGCATGAAGGGCAAGCCGTTGGATACGCATTCGACCTACTCCTTACGCACGCGCGAGGTGGGATTGGACGGTTCGTTCGGTTTTAACTTTCCACCGCCCGCACTATCATCACCGAACTTTCGACCTTGGACAATATGAGCAACGAGACGACGACGATCAACGAGTACGAACAGGAACGCCGCGGAAAGCTGCAGAAGCTGCGCGACCTGGGCGTCGACCCCTACGGCGCCGCCACGCCGGGCATTCAATCATTGGCGGCCATCCGGTCGCTTTTCAACCCGGAACTGGGGCAGGACGGTGGACCGGTCGTGAAGGCGGCAGGACGCATCGTGCTGAAGCGCGACTTTGGCAAGAAGCTCAGCTTCCTCACCCTTCGCGACGACAGTGGCGACCTTCAGGTCGCGCTCGACGCCAGACGGCTGGATGAGACCGCCTGGGGCGTACGCGAACTGCTCGACCTTGGCGACCAAGTGACTGTTGAGGGCTCGCTCGGCACCACCAAGACCGGCGAAGCGACGATCTGGGCGACGAAGTTGGCGATGGCCAGCAAGTCACTGCTGCCACCCCCGGCCAAGCATGAAGGCCTGACCGATATCGAGCAGCGCTACCGCCAGCGGTACGTCGATTTGTGGAGCAATCCCGACGTGATGCGCACGATGCGGCTGCGCATCCGCATCGTCGATGAGGTCCGCAACTACTTGCGCGAGCGCGGCTTCATCGAAGTCGAAACCCCCATGCTCCAACCCATGCATGGCGGTGCTGCAGCGCGACCGTTCGAGACGCACCACAACGCGCTCGACATGCCGCTGTTCCTGCGCATCGCCCCTGAACTCTACCTGAAGCGCCTGCTGGTCGGCGGGTTCAGCAAGGTCTTCGAGATCAACCGCAACTTCCGCAATGAAGGCATCAGCCCACGGCACAACCCCGAGTTCACCATGCTGGAGGCGTACGAAGCCTACGGCAACTGGGAAACGATGGCCGACCTCGTCGAAGGCATGATCTGCCACATCGCCGAGACGGTGTTCGGGACGCTGAAGATCGAGCATAAGAACGCCGCGGGGGAGGTGACGAAGACGATCAATCTTCAGCGGCCGTGGCGAAGGGTGCGGATGGTGGATTTGGTGGAGGAGCGGACGGGGTGGAAGTTCGGCAAGGAGAAAATGCCGGCCGATCAAATCGAGAAGCTTCGATCGGCCAACCCGGGGAAGGATCTAAAGCTCAACGGCGAACCTGCAGAGCAATTGACTGAGGTTTACGAGAAGCTGATTGAGCCCACGCTGATCGATCCGACTTACGTCACCCACGTGCCTTCGGTCATCATCCCCCTCGCCCGCGAGAACAAGGACGACCCGTTCTTCGCCGACGTGTACGAACTGGCGATCAACGGCCAGGAAATCTCCCCCGGCTACACGGAACTGAATGATCCCGACGTTCAGGCGAAACATTTCGCCCACCAGGTGGGTGATAAGGACGAGCAGCAGAAGGTCGACGAAGACTTCCTGACCGCCCTCCGCTACGGCATGCCACCGGCGGGAGGAATTGGGCTTGGCATCGATCGCTTGGTGATGATGCTGACCGGTTCGGAAAGCATCCGCGATGTGATCCTGTTCCCGCTCATGCGACCGCAGGGATAGGCCTTTCGGTATCGCGTATCACAGGCGACTGTTTCATTCGATGCTTGATCGGGTTCCATGTACAAACTCCTCCTCATCCAAAAGTACCTGATCAAACGCCGCATCGCCTGGGTTTCCCTGGCGGCCGTCATGATGTGCGTGGTGATGGTGCTGGTCGTCATCAGCGTCATGGGGGGCTGGCTGCGCATGTTCGAGCAAAGCTTCCGCGGGCTCAGCGGCGACGTGATCGTGCAGGGGACGCAGTTGCGTGGGTTCGCCAAGTACGAACAGATCCTCGAAGGCGTCGAAAAACTGCCGGGCGTCGCGGCGGCCATACCGGTCGTGCGGACGTTCGCCGTCATCAATATTGACGACCAGCAATCGCCCGGCGTGCAGGTGATTGGCTACCCGATCGACAAGGTCGGCCGGGTGAACAATTTCCCCGAATCGCTCTACCTGCAGTACGGGCAGTACATCGAAGAGGCCGACGACAAAACGAACGATCTGACGGACGCCCAGCGGGCGGAACTGCGCCGCAAGGCGGAGGAGTTGCGGAAGAGCCCGTCGTTCGCGCTTCCATTGCCGGCCGAGGCGTATCTCGAGCGATTTCCGAATGCGCCGAAGCGACCCGACGGCACGTACCGCAACGATCCCGCATCGTGGACGGGCATGATCGCCGGGTCGGGCGTGCTGGACATTCGCAAGGACAAGCAGGGCAAGATCATCGGCCGTGAGGAGTTTCTGTATCGCCTGCCGGTGACGATGACGATGCCGCGGATCAGTGCGAGCAATCGCATCGAAAACACGGGCACGGTCGGGCGGAATTATTGGATCGTCGACGACAGCCGTACGAAGCTGTGGCAGTACGACTCGTCGACCGTCTACGTGCCGTTCGAGGTGCTGCAGCAGGACCTCGGCATGGGGCAGCAAACCTACACCGATCGCGAGACGGGCGAGAAGGGGATCGAGCCGGCGAGGGCGCACGAGATTAACGTGCGCATCAAGCCTGGTGCGGACCTGCAGGCCGTGCGGGATGAGATCGAGGGCGTGGTGATGGACGTGCAGGGCCTGCCGCGCGACGCGCTGGCGGTCAGTGGGCCGGCCAACGTGAAGGTAATGACCTGGCGCGAAAGCCAGGCCGTGCCGCTGGGCGCGATCGAGAACGAAAAGGCGCTCGTCACTACCCTGTTCGGCCTCATCAGCCTGGTGGCGGTCTTCCTGATCTTCTGCATCTTCTACATGATCGTGGTCGAGAAGACGCGCGACATCGGCATCGTGAAATCCGTCGGCGCCACCAGCACGGGCGTCGCGATGATCTTCCTGGGCTACGGCTTGGCCATCGGCATTGTCGGCAGCCTGCTGGGACTGGGGTTGGGGTACCTCATCGTCACCTATATCAACGAGATCCACACCTGGCTCGGCCACTTCGGGCTGGTGATCTGGAACCCGGAGGTGTACATGTTCGATTCGATCCCCAACACGATGGACATGACCGAGGCTGCGTGGATCATCGCGGTGGCGATCGCGTCGTCGGTTGTGGGGGCGCTTTTACCGGCCATTCGGGCGGCGCGGTTGAACCCGGTCGAAGCGCTGCGGTGGGAGTAACGAATGAACCGGGATCCCCTGAAACTCGCAGTGCTCGTCAGTGGCAGCGGCACGACCCTGCAGAACCTGCTGGACGAAATCGCCGCCAAGCGGTTGAACGCCAGCGTGGAGCTGGTGATCGGTTCAAAGCCCGATCTGCTCGGCGTGCAGCGGGGCATCGACGCGGGCGTGCCGACGTCGGTCGTGTCGCGTAAGGACTTCGCGCAGGTCGACTCGTTCGCCAACGAGGTCTGGTCGCAGATCGACGCCGCCAAGGTCGACCTTGTCTGCTTCGCGGGGTGGCTCTGCCTGCTGCCGATCCCCCAGCGGTACATCTGCCGGGTGATCAACATTCACCCGTCGCTCTTACCCGCGTTCGGGGGCAAGGGCATGTATGGCCAAAAGGTACACGAGGCGGTGCTCGCCCACGGTTGCAAGGTGAGCGGCTGCACCGTTCACTTCGTGGACGACCAGTACGACAATGGCCCGATCATCCTGCAGCGCGTCTGCGAGGTGTTGGACGACGACACGCCCAAGACGCTGGCAGCCCGCGTGTTCGAACAGGAACGCGAGGCGTACCCGCAAGCCATCCGCCTGTTCGGCGACGGTCGCATCTCGTTCGATGGCCGGCGCGTGCGCGTGGCGCGGGGATAGTTCGGAAGATCAGACCATATAGGCACGGGCTTGCCGCTGGTATTGCTCCCATCGAACAGAAGACCACCGGCAAGCCGGTGGCTATATGAAGAGGACGATCCGGCACCGACGAAGAGGAAGATCGGAACGATTCATGACCCAGACCAAGACGCCAACCTCTCCTACTCGTCATGCTGATGACGCCTTCCTGCGCGCCAGGAACCTGACGAAATCGTTCCAGATGGGCGACAGCCGCGTGACGGTGCTGAAGAACGCCGACATCTCGATCAAGCCAGGCGAGTTCATCGCGATCGAAGGGCGGTCGGGATCGGGTAAGAGCACGCTGTTGCATTTGCTGGGCGCGCTGGACTCGGTGGACCAGGGCACCATCGAATTCGAAGGCCAAGACATCGCCCGCATGCCCGGCGAACAGCGCAGCCGGCTGCGCAACACGCAGTTTGGGTTCGTGTTCCAGTTCTACCACCTGCTGCCCGAGCTTAACGTGCTGCAGAACGCGATGCTGTCGCCGATGATCGAGCACAGCTGGTTCTCGTTCTCATCAAAGCGCAAGACGATCGAAACGCGCGCCACCGAACTGCTGACCTCGCTCGGCATGAGCCATCGGCTAAAGCATCGGCCCAACCAGCTGTCGGGTGGTGAACGGCAGCGGGTGGCGATCGCGCGGGCGCTGATGAACTCTCCGCGCGTGCTGTTCGCGGACGAACCGACCGGCAACCTCGACGCCGAGACCGGCCGGCAGATCATGGACGTGCTTGAGGGGCTGCACCGCGAACAAAACCAGACAATTGTCATGGTCACCCATGACCGCGCACTGGCACGCACCGCCGATCGGGTGTTAGTATTGAAAGACGGTGCGCTGGCGCCGGCGGAATGAGAGGAATTGCCGATTGCCGATTTGCGATTGCCGATTGAGGGATAAACGGTCCCACCTTCCAATCGAAAATCGACAATCGCAAATCGGCAATCTGGAGTACTTATGTCCCTGCAGGTTTGGGTCGACGGCAAGCTCGTCGACAAAGAACGCGCCACGGTGTCGGTCTACGACCATGGGCTGCTGTACGGCGACGGTGTGTTCGAGGGCATCCGCCTGTACGCCGGCAAGATCTTCCGCGCCGAAGAGCACATGCGACGGCTGTACGACTCGGCCAAGGCGATCCGCCTGGTCATCCCCTACACCGCCGAGCAGCTAACCGCCGCCATCTACGAGACGGCCAATGTCAACAAGCTCAGCGATTGCTACGTGCGCCTCGTGGTCACGCGGGGCGTGGGGGCGCTGGGCATTGACCCCGCCAAGTGCAAGGCGCCCGCCGTCTTCATCATCACCGATCTGATCTCGATCTATCCGAAGGAGCAGTACGAACAGGGCGTGCCGGTGATCGTGTCGTCGATCGTCCGGAACCACCCGAACGCGCTGTCGCCGCGGATTAAGAGCCTGAATTACCTGAACAACGTGCTGGCCCGCATGGAGGCCACCGACGCCGGCGTCGCCGAGGCGATTATGCTCAACCACCTCGGCAACGTCTCCGAGGGCACGGTCGCCAACATCTTCCTGGCCCGCGACGGGGCGGTCTTCACGCCGTTGCTCTGCGACGGGATCCTGGAGGGCGTCACGCGCAACGTCATCATCGAGCTCTGCCAGCAGATGGACATCCCCATTCGCGAGCGCGTGGTGGAACGCCACGATTTGTACATCAGTGACGAGTGCTTCCTGACTGGAAGCGGCGCCGAAGTGATGCCGGTGACGAAGATCGACGGTCGCCCCGTCGGGAATGGGAAGGTTGGACCCATCACCAAGAAGCTGATGGACGCCTTCCACAAGCACGTGCGCGGAGCCTGAGGACTGGTTTTATGGGTAGATCCGGCGCGTTCGCTCAAGCGAGCGTGCCAAACCAGTCGCTAAGATTCACCCAGAACTCCAATAATTCACGCACTCAAAGAGTTGACACAGGGATGATTCACTGTAGACTTCTCCGCTCGCCTTTTCGGAAGGTGAGCGAGGAAAACCCTGACCTGATTGGCCCAGATGGGGCGTCTGGCAGGGAAGACGGACGACGAAACGACAGGATTTTCTGCGATGACAGGCGATCGGATTCGAATTCGGATGGAAGCATACGATCACCGGGCCCTCGATAGCTCGGCCAAGGAGATCGTCGAGCACGCCAAGCGTACCAACGCCCGCGTGTGCGGTCCCATTCCGATGCCGACCCGCGTGGAGCGCTACACCGTGCTCCGCAGCCCGCACATCGACAAGAAGTCCCGCGAGCAGTTCGAGATGCGCACGCACAAGCGCGTGATCGACATCTTCGAGCCCACCGCCCGCACGATCGAAGCGCTCAATCGCCTCGTCGTACCGGCTGGCGTCTTCGTGAAGATCAAGGCCTAGTTTTTAGATGACATACGCACACCCCTGCAAGAAGGGGTGTTTTGGTTGACGCACCGTGGGGTTCATCCAAGAACCCATCGCCCTTAAGGCTCTTTCGGCCTGACGGGACACGGCGACGCGAGGTGTTTTGTCGTTTGATAAATAGCCCCGGGCTTGCCCGAGGCGCGAATGAGCAGAAAAGTTTACGGAGCGGTTTACGAGTCGGCCCTGATGTTTGGGGTTGCCTCCTCTGACCGAAAGCAATGACACCAGCAGTTCTGGGCAAGAAAGTCGGCATGACGCGCATTTACGACGAGAAGGGCGCAATCGTGCCCGTCACTGTCGTACAGGTCGAGCCGAACGCGATCACGCAGGTGAAGACGGTCGAGACCGACGGCTACAATGCCGTGCAGCTCGGCTTCGGTGAGATCAAGCCGAAGTACAGCACCTTCCCGCTCATCGGCCACGCCGCCAAGTCCGGCAGCGCCCCCCGCAAGCACTTTCGCGAAATCAACCTGAAGGGCACGCCCACCGATAAGGCCTTGGGCGACCTGGTGACGGTCGAGATCTTCGACGGCGTGCAGTTCGTCGACGTGATCGGCACCAGCAAGGGCAAGGGCACTGCCGGCGTTATGAAGCGCCACCACTTCGGTGGTCAGCCCGCCTCGCACGGTACCGAGCGTAAGCACCGCTCGCCCGGTTCGCTCGCCAGCCGCGCCACCTGGCGTGGTCAGAGCGGTAAGCCCAAGAAGGGCGTCCGCATGGCCGGTCACATGGGCATGGACCAGGTCACCACCCGCAATCACCCCCTCGTCAAAGTCGATACCGCTAATAACCTGCTGCTGATCAAGGGCTCGCTTCCGGGCCCCAACGGTACGGTTCTGTTCGTGCGGAAGTCGATCACCGCGAAGGTGAAGGCTGCTGAATAGGTTTGTCAGTGGTCAGTCGCCAGTGGCCTTTAGGCCATGGCGACCGACACCGCTGCGACTGATGACGGACAACGGACAACTGACAACGGACCAAGAGTCATGATCGAACTACCGATTTACAATCAGGCCGGCGAGAAGGTCGAAACCTTCAATGTCGACGAAGCCAAGCTCGGCGGTGAAGTGCGGACCAACCTGCTCAAGCAGGCGTTCGTGATGTATCACGCCAACCAGCGCCAAGGCACCGCCAAGACCAAGGGGCGCGGCGAGGTCGAGGGTTCTACCCGCAAGCAGTTCCGCCAGAAGGGTACCGGCAACGCCCGTACCGGTGGCGCCCGCAACCCGATTAAGAAGGGTGGCGGTCACGCGAAACAGAAGACCCCGAAGGACTGGCGCCTGAGCATGCCCAAGAAGGCCCGCCAGCTCGCCACCAAGAGCGCGATCCTCAGCAAGGTTCAAAGCGGTGACGTGAAGGTCATCAGCGAGATCAAGCTGGACGGCGTGAAGACCAAGCCGGTCGCCGAGATGTTCAAGAAGCTCGGCATCGACCGCAGCGTCTTGGTCGCCATCAACGGCACCGACGCGACGCTCGAGAAGTCGGCTCGCAACATCGACCGCACCAAGCTGACCACCGTCGCCCAACTGAACGTGTGGGACATCCTGAACAACCGCACGCTGCTGCTGACGAAGGCCGGCTTGGAACAGATCCTGGCTTAGGTGATCCGTAGGGTGTGCATTAGCACACGGCCTCGGAGGAAGGTGTGCTAATGCACGCCCTACAACGGAAAGACAATGGACAACATCAACGTCATCATCAAGCCGCTGATCACGGAGAAGAGCACGCATCAGCAGAACACCCGCAACGCCTATGCGTTCCAGGTGCACAAGGATGCGAACAAGAACCAGATCAAGACGGCCGTCGAGCAGCTGTACTCGGTGAAGGTCACCGACGTCCGGACGCTCACCCGCAAGGGCAAGCCCCGTCGGACCAAGACCGGCATGACGCACACGAGCAACTGGAAGCGCGCGGTCGTGGTGCTGGAAGAGAACTCGAAGATCGAACTGTTCTAAGAAGGTCGGTAGTCGGTCGTCCCTTGGGCGACTGACCGGTGACTGCGACGAACAACGAACAACTGACTACGGACGAGTAACATGGCCATTCGATTCTACAACCCCACCAGCGCCGGCCGTCGGGCTGGCAGCGTGTTGGACTACAAGTCGGTCATCACCAAGACCGAGCCGACGAAGTCGCTGACGGTCGGCAAGCGCCGCGCCAGCGGTCGTAACCATCACGGCGTCATCACGGTCAAGCACCGCGGTGGTGGCAACAAGAAGCTGTACCGCTTGGTCGACTTCCGCCGTCAGAAGGACGGCGTCGAGGCGACGGTCGAGTCGATCGAGTACGATCCCAACCGTTCGTGCAACATCGCCCTGATCCGCTATGCCGACAACGAGATCTCGTACATCCTGGCTCCGAACAACCTCAAGGTTGGCACGAAGCTGATGAACGGCCCGACGGCGGAGATCGAAGTGGGCAACTGCCTGCCGCTGGCGAACATCCCCGGTGGCCTCGAAGTGCACAACATCGAGATGAACCCCGGCCAGGGTGGCAAGTTGGTCCGCTCGGCCGGTGGTGTGGCTCGCCTGAGCGCCAAAGAGGGCGACTGGGCCGTGATCATCCTCCCCAGCGGTGAAATGCGTCGCGTGCGCAGCGCCTGCCGGGCGACGATCGGTCAGCTGGGCAACCTGGACCACATTAACGTCAGCATCGGCAAGGCCGGCCGCTCGCGTCACATGGGCATCCGCCCGCACACGCGTGCCAAGGCCATGAACCCGATCGACCACCCGCTGGGTGGTGGTGAAGGCCGCAGCAACGGTGGTCGGCACCCGGTCAGCAAGACCGGCGTGCCCGCCAAGGGCGGCATCACGCGTAACGGTCGCAAGCACAGCGAGAAGCTGATCCTGCGTCGCCGCAAGTTCGGTAAGTTCCAGCAGCGTCCGCAGACCGTGAACGTGTAACGAAGATTTCCGCGACGCAACGGACGACTGACAACTGACAACGGACAACTGACATGAGCAGAAGCGCAAAAAAGGGCCCATTCGTCGACGAGAAGCTGTACCAGAAGGTATCGAAGCTGAACGAGAACCGGGCGAAGGCCCCGATCAAGACGTGGGCTCGGACCTGCACGATCATCCCGGAGTTCGTCGGACACACGTTCGAGGTTCACAACGGGAACAAGTTCCTGAAGGTGTTCGTTCAGGAAGACATGGTCGGTCACAAGCTGGGCGAGTTCAGCCCGACGCGGACCTTCCGTGGTCACAGTGGTAAGAAGCAGGCCTAAGGGCAGGCATCTGATTTACTTCGCCACCGGCTAGCCGGTGGTATTTACGGGATAGGGCACGACATGCCATTCGAAGCCAAACATCGATTCGCCCGCATCAGCCCCCGCAAGGCTCGGCTGATCATGGACCTGGTCCGCGGTCGCGACGTCGACGATGCGATGAGCATCCTGAAGTTCTCCAAGCAACGCGCCAGCGTGATGGTCGAGAAGGTCATCCGCTCGGCCGTCGCCAACGCGACCGATCCGGAACAGAACCCCGCGACGCCGCGTAATACCCTTTACGTCGCCAGCGCCTGGGCCGATCCGGGTCCGATCATCAAGCGGTTTCAACCGAAGGACCGCGGCAAGGCGTATCCGATCAACAAGCGCACCAGCCATCTGGTGATCGCGATCGACGAGCGCGGCGAGGGCGAGGTCGCCCCGCAGCAGAACCTGGTGGGTCGCCGTCCCGGTAAGGCAAGGTAGTAGGAGATTGCCGGTTTGCGATTTGCGATTTGCGATTGAAAGACATTGATGGTCGTCCGTGCTTTTCAATCGCAAATCGCAAATCGCAAATCGCAAATGAATATATGGGTCAAAAGGTAAATCCAACTGGTTTCCGCGTCGGCATCACAGAAGACTGGAAGAGCCGCTGGTACGCGCCCAAGGCCGCGTACGGTGACTTCCTGGTCGAGGACTTCAAGGTCCGCAAGCTGATCGACGCGAAGCTGAACCGCCGTCCCCCCTTCGCCGCCGTCAGCGACATCCTGATCGAGCGGACGCGCGAAGAGGTTACGGTCACGATCAAGACGGCCCGTCCCGGCCTCGTCATCGGCCCCAAGGGCGCCGAGGTCGACAAGCTGCGTGAAGAGCTGGAAGACCTGATTAAGCGTAAGGTCGCCCCGATCAAGGTCATCGAGATCAAGAATCCGGACCTGAACGCGCAGCTGGTCGCCGAGGCCGTTGCCGAGCAGCTCAAGAAGCGTGCGAGCTTCCGCCGCGTGCTGAAGATGCGGATGGACGCCACCATGCAGGCCGGCGCCAAGGGCATCAAGTTCGCGATCAGCGGCCGCCTCGGTGGCGCGGAAATCGCCCGCCAGGAGAAGGCCGGTCAGGGCAGCGTCCCGCTGACGACCCTGCAGGCTGACGTGAACTACGGTTACGCGATCGCGTTCACCACCTTCGGCACCATTGGTGTCAAGTGCTGGATCTATCGCGGCATGTACGGCGAAGAAGTGCTGGAAACCGACCAGCGTCCGGGCGGCCCCGTCCGCCGCGGTCGCCGGTAATTGAAATTTGCGATTTTGGATTTGCGATTGCGATTGAAAGAGGCGTGAGCGGGATTGATTTCCCCGTCGCAAATCGAAGATCGGCAATCGAAAATGAGTTAGGTGATTTATGCCAATGATGCCCAAGCGGGTTAAGTTCCGCAAAAGTCAACGCGGGAAGATGAAGGGCAACGCCACGCGCGGCAACTACGTCGCGTTCGGTGAGTTCGGCCTGCAGACGACCGAGGCCTGCTGGATCACCGCCCGCCAGATCGAGGCGGGTCGCGTGGCCGCGTCGCACTTCCTGCGTCGCGAAGGCCGCCTGTTCATCCGCATCTTCCCGCACAAGCCCGTGTCAGGTAAGCCGCTCGAAACCCGTATGGGTAAGGGCAAGGGCGAGCCGGAATACTGGTGCGCCGTCGTGAAGCCCGGCCAGGTCCTCTTCGAGGTGACCGGCGTGGACGAGGCGACCGCCAAGCGCTGCCTGGCCCGCATCGCGTTCAAGATGCCGGTGAACACCCGGTTCGTTGCCCGCAAGCATGCGGTGGCCTAACGATCACATAGCCTCGGGCGTGCCCGGGGTATAGATCAGCTAGATGAGTGAGAACATGAAGATCAAAGAGATCAACGAGAAGGACGACGCGGGCCTGAAGGAACTGCTGGCCGAGCGCCAGAAGCGCCTGTTCGACCTGCGGACGCAGGGCGTGACCGAGAAGCTGGAAGACCCCAGCCAGATCGGCAAGGCCAAGAAGGACATCGCCCGGATCAAGACGGTCCAGCGTCAACGGGCGGTCGCTGCCACCAAGCAGCAGGCCTAACGCGAACGAGGACGATCGGCCGGCCGGGTACGGTGCGGGCCACAGAAGAGAATCAACATGAGCGAATCAACAACCGCCACCGCCGAACGCCCGCAGCTCCGCACGATCGAGGGCGTGGTCGCGTCTGACAAGGGTGACAAGACGATCAAGGTCGTCGTGAACTACCAGACGAAGCACGCCAAGTACGGCAAGTACCTGAAGCGCCGCACCGTCCTCCACGCTCACGACGAGCGCAACGAGGCCCGCGAGGGCGACACGGTCCAGATCGCCGAGTGCCGCCCGCTGAGCCGGACCAAGCATCACCGCTTGCTCCGCATCGTGCAGAAGGCGCCGGAGAAGGCCGTCCAGGTATCGGCGGAAGAAGTGATGACCGGTAAGGCGCCCGAGGCGCGGTAAATTTGCGATTTGCGATCGTGCCGCTCAATCGGCAATCGCAAATGGAGCTAGCGACAATGATTCAGCAGCAAACAGAAGTCGACATTGCCGACAACACCGGCGCGAAGCGCGCGATGTGCATCAAGGTGCTCGGCGGCTCGTCAAGCAGTGGCAAGTTCAAGCGTCGCGTGGCGACCGTGGGCGACATCATCATCTGCGCGGTGAAGAAGTCGATCCCGGCCGGCGAGGTGAAGAACGGTGAGATCATCCGTTGCGTCGTGGTACGCACGAAGCAACCGACGATGCGGCCCGACGGCAGCTACGTCCGCTTCGACCACAACGCCGCCGTCGTGATCGACAAGGAAAACAACCCGCGCGGCACCCGCATCTTCGGCGCCGTGGCCCGCGAGCTTCGCGACAAGAACTTCATGAAGATCGTGTCGCTGGCGAGCGAAGTGGTGTAGTGAATCGCCGAATGCCAGTTGCCGAACGCCGAATGAACGGCTTCGACGACTGAATTTCCATTCGGCAACCAGCATTTGGCAATCGGCAATTGGAATTCAGATGGCACGACACATTAAATCCGGCGACACCGTCATGGTGACCACCGGCGGTGACAAGGGTAAGACGGGCAAGGTCTTGAAGGTCCTCACGAAGGACAATAAGGTCCTCGTCGAGGGCATCAACCGTGTGTGGAAGCACGTGAAGCCCAGCCAGCGCTCGCCGCAAGGTGGCCGGCTTCAGAAGGAAGCCCCGATCCAGATCAGCAACGTGATGCCGATCGACCCCGCGACCGGCAAGGGCACGCGGGTGAAGTTCGAGAACCGCGATGGCGCCAAGCACCGCGTGGCCGTCAAGGGTGGCTCGAGCCTGGGCACCCTAGTTAAGAACAAGTAACGGTTCGTTCGGAACCGCTAGCGGTTTAGCCGCATTTTCAGAGAGATACGAGGCCTATCATGGCAGAAGAAAAGAAGAAAGCAGCCAAGCCCAGTGCTGAGGAGATCGCCGCCCGCAAGGCCGCCGCCAAGGCTGCCAAGTCGGGTCCCGCGGTTGACACGGGTGAGGACAAGGACACCCTTCCGGTCCCGCCGGCCCGTCTGGAAGCGGTTTACCGCACCAAGATCGTGCCGCAGCTGAAGCAGCAGTTCGGGCACACGAACACCTTCGCCGTCCCCCGGTTGGAGAAAATCGTGATCTCGATGGGCCTCGGCAAGGCGGTCACCGCCGGCGAGAAGGGCAAGATGGAACTGGCCGAGCGCGACCTGTCGGTCATCGCCGGTCAGAAGCCCGTCCGCTGCAAGGCCAAGAAGAGCGTCGCGAACTTCAAGGTTCGCGAAGGCATGGAGACGGGCCTGAAGGTCACGCTGCGTGGAAACCGCATGTACGAGTTCCTGGACCGCCTGATCACGCTGGCGATCCCCCGCGTGAAGGACTTCCGCGGCCTGAACCCCAACGGGTTCGACAAGTCCGGGAACTACAACTTTGGCCTGACGGAGCAGACGGTGTTCCCCGAGGTCGACGCCGCGAACCTGACGCACCAGCAGGGCATGAACATCACGGTCGTCACGACGGCCAAGAAGGTCGAAGAGGGCCGCGAGCTGCTGAAGGGTTTCGGGTTCCCGTTCCGCGAGACCGCCAAGGAAGCCAAGTAACTTAGGAAACGATTATGGCCACGAAAGCCTGGGTAGCAAAACAGAAGAAGCGCGAAGAGATGGTCGCCCGGTTCGCCGACATTCGGCATAAGCTGAAGAAGGAAAAGAACTACGCGGCCCTCAGCAACCTCCCGCGCGACGCCTCGCCGACCCGCTCGCACAATCGTTGCGAGCTGACCGGTCGGTCGAAGGGCACGCTGCGGAAGTTCAAGATCAGCCGCATCATGCTGCGTGAGCTGGCCCTGGCCGGCAAGATCCCGGGCATGAAGAAGGCTAGCTGGTAAGGACGAGAGAAGTGGACAGTGGTCAGTGGGCAGTGGTCGGTTTGAGACCACCAATGCTGCCGGATGAACTGACCACTGACAACTGACCACTAACAACTGGTTTTTGACGATGAACAATCAAGATCCCATCGCGGATATGCTCACCCGGATTCGCAACGCCAACCGCGTTGGCCGGAAGTTCGTACAGATCAACAAGAGCAAGATCTGCACCGGTATCGCCCAAGTGCTGAAGGACGAAGGTTACATCGAGGAATACGATGTGATCGACGACGGCATGCAGGGCACGCTGCGCGTGAAGCTGAAGTACAGCCTGAGCGGCGATAAGGTGATCCACGAGATCGACCGCCAGAGCAAGCCAGGCCGCCGCATGTATCGCGCGGTCGAGGAGCTGCCCAAGGTCCTCAACGGCATGGGCATCGCCATCGTGTCGACCAGCAAGGGCGTCATGTCCGACCGCAAGGCCCGCGAGGCCAACGTCGGTGGCGAACTGCTCTGCACGGTCGCCTAACGAACATTTAGCCCTGAGCTTGGCTCAGGGTTACTCAACCGGAACCCGTCGGGGTCGTGAAACTCGACGCGAGGCCCACGGAAGCAAAGGTGAAACATGAGCCGTATTGGTAAGAAGCCCGTCCCGATCGGATCCGCCAAGGTCGCCGTCAATGGTCAGAAGGTGAGCTTCGAGGGCCCCAAGGGCAAGCTCGAACTGAACGTTCACCCGTTGATCAGCGTGAAGCTGGACGCCGGGACGAAGGAGCTGGTCGTCACCCGTCCGAACGATGAGAAGCAGAGCAAGGCGCTGCACGGTCTGACCCGCGCGCTGCTCGCCAACAACATCGTCGGCGTGACCGAGGGGTACAAGAAGACCCTGGAAGTCATCGGCGTTGGTTACAAGGCCGAGCTGCGGGGCAAGAAGTTGGTGCTGTCGGTTGGTTACGCCAACCAGATCACGATGGACGTGCCCAACACCGTCGCGCTGGCGATGGAGGGCGCGAACAAGATCCACATCACCGGTGCCGATAAGCAGGCCGTCGGCCAGCTGGCGTCGGACATCCGCGACGTGCGCAAGCCCGAGCCGTACAAGGGCAAGGGCATCCGCTACGAAGGCGAAGCCGTCAAGATCAAGCCGGGCAAGGCGTTCGCCGGCGCTGGCGCGAAGTAAAAGTATCGCGGAGTGCGGATTGCGGAGTGCGGGTTGGCAGATGCCATTTCGGCCCGCGTCCGAGCCGCCTAATTGGAGCTTGTGGACCTGGGTTAGCGCACAGCGGTTTGACGTCTTGTCTGTCGATCCGCAATCCGCAATCCGCAATCCGCAATGTAAACGATGGCCGACAAGAACAAAGTCAAACAGGTCCGCTTCGAGCGGCGTAAGTTCAGCACGAGCAACGCGATCTTCGGCACGGGCGAGCGCCCGCGGCTGAGCGTGTTCCGCAGCGACAAGCACATCTACGCGCAGATCATCGACGACTACACGGGCAAGACGCTCGTTGCCGCCGCGACGACCAGCGCTGAGACGCGTGGCGCCGAACTGAAGAACGGTGGCAACATCGCCGCTGCCAAGAAGATCGGACTGACGATCGCCGAGCGCGCCAAGGCCGCCGGCATCACGAAGGTCGCCTTCGACCGCGGTGGTCGCAAGTACCACGGCCGCATCAAGGCCCTTGCCGACGCCGCCCGTGAGGGTGGGTTGTCGTTCTAATGTCGTCGGCGCGGCGGGGTCGCTTTAGCGACCCCGCC